>JADFGI010000163.1 GCA_022567815.1 Nitrospinota bacterium | reverse complement strand
ATTCACTTTTCCTTAAGATTATCGACGGCACGCAGGATCAACGCGGAGCGGTCGTAAACGGTCACAATTTCCACCCCTTCCGGCAGACCCGCTTTTAACTCTTCCAGTTTTTGCTTTACACCATTGATGACTTCCAGGGCATTTTCCCCGTAACGCATTATGATGATTCCCGCGGCCACCTCGCCCTCACCATTGAGATCCACCAATCCCCGCCTCAACTCCGGTCCGAATTGAACATTGGCTATATCCCGTATTGTTATGGGCGTACCTTTCGCATCCACCCCGACGGGAATCTGTCTAACATCCTCCAAATTTTTGATGTAACCCAAACCGCGCACCATGAATTCGGTTTCCGACATTTCCAAAAGTTTTCCCCCAACGTCATTGTTGCTGCGTTTGATAGCCATGATGATTTTGTGCAGGGGAATGTTATAAGCGATGAGTTTGTTGGGATCGACTTCCACCTGATACTGTTTTACATACCCGCCTATGCTGGCCACTTCTGATACACCGGGAACGGTCTGGAGTTCATAGCGCAGATACCAATCCTGCAGGGACCTTAAATCGGCCAGATCGTGTTTTCCCGACTTGTCCACGAGGGCATATTCATAGACCCAGCCGACGCCGGTTGCATCTGGACCGAGCGAGGGATTGACGCCATCTGGCAAGCGGCCTGTAATAAAATTCAATTGTTCCAAAACCCTGCTTCTGGCCCAGTACATATCGGTTCCATCGTCAAAAATGATGTAGACAAAAGAGAGTCCGAAAAACGAATACCCCCGGACCACCTTTGCAAATGGAACGGAAAGCATGGCCGTAGTCAGCGGATAGGTGATTTGATCTTCCACGATTTGCGGAGCCTGCCCTGGATATTTGGTGAATATAATGACCTGCACATCACTCAAATCAGGAATCGCGTCTAAAGGAGTTTTCAGCATGGAATAGGTTCCCCAGACAATGACAAAGAGAGTGCCCAAAATAACCAGGAATCTATTTTTTAAAGACAGGGCTATGATTTTTTTTAACATAATAAACTCACTTAATGACCATGATTTTGCATGGCTAACGATTCAGGGTGGACCTCAACGATACCGGGGAGTTTTTTTTGCCTTTGCTTTTGCCCCATAGGCTTATCCATTGTTGTTCCCATTTGCGCCATCCCTTTTTTTTGATCTGGGCTTTGTTTTTTTGATTGTAATTTTTTCAGGGCGTCCCTTAGCCGACTTTCCGAATCAAGCAGGAAACTTGAGGAGGTGACAACGTTTTCTCCGACTCTCAGCCCTTTGATAACCTGATAATAACCATTGGCCTGTACTCCCAAAGTGAGCAGCCGGGAATCAAATCTTCCAGAGGAATCCTGAACGATTACGATTTCCTTCTCACCCGAATGGATGACCGCCTCTTCGGGAACAGCAATCGATTTTTTTGCAATGACGGATTTAAGGGTGACATTGGCGTACATGTTGGGTTTGAGTTTCCATGCGGGATTATCAAATTCCATCCTCACTTTTAAAGTGCGGGTTTTTGAATCCATGAAGGGATCAATATAAGTCACCTTCCCTTGGAACTTTTTGCCCGGATAGTAGGAGAGATTCATTTCCGCTTCTTGGCCAATTTTGATCCAGGGCAATTCGTATTCGTAGACATCCGCTAACACCCAGATATTTGTAAGATCGACAATCGTATAAAGGCTTGTTCCCGGTTGGATAAACATTCCTTGCGATGCGTTTTTTTTAACCACGAATCCTCTGAATGGGGAATGAATGTGCAGGGTTTTGGTGATTTTTTTATCGCGGATCAACGCTTCGATCTGATGCTCCGGAACGTCAAACAACTCTAGGCGGCGTTTTGTGGACTCAAAAAGCCGTTCGGCTCCCTGACCTATTTCGGTGAATGGACTCTTTTTCAGGGACTCCTTGTATTTCATGGCCACAAGTAACTCTTCCTGTGTAGAAACCAGCTCAGGACTGTAGACTTCAGCCAGAAGATCGCCTTTTTTCACTTCTTGCCCGGTAAAATCCACATATAATTTTTCCACCCACCCCTTATATTTGGTATGGATGTGAGTCACTTTTCTTTCGTCATAAGCCAAAATCCCTATGGTCCTGATTTCCCTGGTGAGAGTTCTTATCTTAATTTTTTCTGTCTTTACCCCAATATTCTGGACCACGGTGGGATTGATCAGAAAACCTTCGCCAAAACCTTCCTCCTCCTCGTAAACCGGAACCAGATCCATTCCCATCGGTGATTTTCCGGGCTTGTCGGAAGTGAATCCAGGGGTCATGGGGGCTTGCCAATACTTGATTTTTCGCCCAGGTTTTTCAGTCCCAGTGGATCTTTTTTCGACGAGTTCCGTGACTTTTTCCTCGACTTTCTCCTTAAGGGGTTCAACTTTTTCAAGGGCTAAAGATGTCCACCTTTTCAAGGTTTCTCGAGTATTTTCGATCATTTCCGGTCGAGTTAAATGGCCCAGAGAAAAGACGACAGCCAATAGAACAATCCATCCAAGAGCTTTGGTCAAATTCGATCCCCTCTTTCTTTTTCGGCTCGAAGGGCTCTTTTTCTCCTGAGGAAAAATAATGTCCTCACTTGAATATTCCTCGTCATCAAGCTCATCGGAAAAATCAGAATCTTTTGTATTTTTAGACTTGCTCAGGGTCCGTTTAATACTCCTTCCTATCCTCTTGAACCGTGATCGGAAACGGAAGGCGATGCCTTTTTTTTCAAAAGGATTAAGGTTTTTCTCTGCATCCAGCGGATTAATTTCATCCACCGGATCAATCATCGGCTCATCCCTCTGGTTTCGGGAATTGTTTCCCTCAGAGGCATCGGGTTTGGATAAATCTTCTATTTCTTTCATGATTCACCTATTATTGTGTTACCCCGTTCCCCCAGCAATTCCAAGTGATCGGGTTCGTTAAAAACATCAAAATAAACTCTTGCCAACCGTCTGTTCCAATTTTGCCAATGTTTTTTCGTAATCTGCCAATTCGCGGTGATACTTTATTTCCCAATTGAGAAGCGTGACCTGGGTGTCCAGCAAACTCAGAAAATCCACCTTATCCACACCATACCCAGCCAGAGCAGATTCCAAGGATTGACGCGCCTGTGGAAGAATTGCGGTTTTTATGAGTGTCAGAGTTTCCGATGACTTGGCCTCTTGATCCATGAGCTTCTTGATACCAAGAAAAATCTGATTCCGGACCTTGTTATAAGCCTCCTGAGCGACTTTCACTCTGTAGGATTGTTCCGCAACTTTGCGGCTTTGCTTGGTTTTGTACCAAATGGGGATATTGATCCCTACAAAGGCCGAAACAAAATCCGGACGGTTCTGGAAAGTTCCAATTCCATTGGCCCGCCCGTTCTCGCGCTGTCCGTATTTAAAACCGACATTAAAATTCGGGTAATAATCTTTTTTCGCCAATTTCCTGGCAATTTGATACCTCTCTTTTGATAACCGTATTTGTTCAAGAACCGGACGGTGTTCCTCCGCCAGGCTTTGCAGTTCCTCAATCTTATAGTTGAAGGAAGATTTAGTGATCCCATGCGGAATGACCAAAGGGGATTGAGGTAAAAGGTCCATCAAAGTATTTAACTTGCCCTTTTCCGTCTCCTTTCGTTTTTTCAAGTCGATCAGTTCATCCATGTTTTTGGACAATTCCACCTGAGCCTTGATGACGTCCTGCTGGATGCCCTTGCCCACGGAGTACTTGGTCTCCGCGATGGTGACGAACTGTTCCAGGAGGCCCTTGTTCTGTTTGGTGATTTCGATGGCCGCCAAAACAAAACACAACTCGAAATAGGATCGTTTGACATCGCGAATGATCCTTAATTTCAAGTCATCGTAGGTTTCCTCGGCGATCCCCACATTTTTATTCGCCATATCGGTCCTAAGGCCCAATTTTCCTGGAAAGGGGAGTTTTTGGGAAATTGTAATATCTTTGGTAGTACCGACGTGCTCGTCAAAGGCAAACGTATCCACGGGGAGGTTGCTCAATCCAAATCTTAGGATAGGGTCATCCAGAGAACCCGCTTGAGGAGGGATTTCTTTGGAGACTTTGATTTTGTTTTGCGCTTCCAACAGCGCCGGATTGTTTTCCAGAGCAATGGAAATAAATGCCTTTAATTTTCTCTGGAATTCAGCTTCTTCCGCCCACACCCCGGAACCGGAAACAGCTGACAACAAAATTACTAATATTAATAAAACTTTGCGTTTCATAAGGTCCTCCAGAAGATAAGCCGGAGCGAACCAATAGCCCGAGGGCTTAAACCATGAAGCTTTACGCGGACTCGCCCCGGCAATCTTCAAATTTTAGCCAAAATAGGCTATATTGTTGATGCCAGAAGATTACAGAAATGAAATTTTATCTTGGAGGATGGTAAAAGGGATCGTTATGAGGATCCGGAATAAAGGCAGGGTTTTCTGAAAAAAATTCAGTTTGGGTTAGAACATTGATCAATGCAGGAGAATCCGAGGTGACCGGGACAGGGCAGGCTATGCAAAAGGTTTGCGCTTTGCAATCCATCCCATCCATGTCAAGAGGCATCACGGAAGCATGGCACACGGAAAAGGAAAGAACTCCCACAAGAATACCCTGGAGAACCAGGTGCTTATATTTTAAGAGCCCTTTTGTCATAATAAATCTCTCGGAAGTGTATGTTTAATATACACTTGTTGCTTTTTCCGGGTCAATCCCATTTTTAGTTGAAATTGAACAATCGCGCACGCCGCTTTGGTTGCTTTGTTTTTAGAGTTAAGGAATGGACACTCATAAAAATTCCCCTGATTTAATACATTCACCTAATTTCCTCTATACCTAATAGATAAGATTATCTCTGTCCTTTTTTATTCCCCTTGAATTCAAGTTGTAAGTGCAACTTTGAGGGTCGATTCTTTCAAAGGGGCAAACTTTCTAGTTATTGGGTTTTCGGATTTGGTTTATTGTTCAAAAATTCTCGCTATTGACGATATGAGCAAGGAATAGGTTGAGGGATTTTTCCTCCAACCCAAAAGTTGGCAGGAAGATAATATCGAGAAAAGAATTGTATCCATGGCATATTGGGCAAATGATGGGGATGAGTCATGTCGATTTCATGGAATGATGGAATGAGTGTGGGAAATGCCAAGATCGATAATGTGACCTCCTCCCTGGAATCTGGACCGGTTTTAGGGGGGGGGTCAGTGTCCACTGATTTCGGGGAAGAGCACTCCCTTCTCATGCAATTGATGATAATATTTTTCTAAATCTTTTACCGATAACATTCCTATAATTTTGCCATCTTCTGTTACCGCAATATGACGGATATTGTTTTCTTCGATAAGATTGCTTGCTTTTGCTAAAGTCTCATTTTTATCAACGGTGATAATGGGTGAGGATATGATTGATGAAACTTTAACAACATTGGGGTTGCTTTCCCCTCTTAGCACCAGGTGCAACCAATCTATTTTTGAAAATATTCCAATGTATTCTCCATTTTTTTCTACCAGAAGAGCTCCCACTTCATTCTCGAACATTTTTCCGATGGCATCAAAAGCAAATGTATCAGGGCTTATAGTTAAAACCGGGGTACTCATATAGTCACCAATTTTACTCATGACAAAGCCTCCTCTTTTGATGAAAAGCTTTTTGAAAAAATGGAAGGATCATGGGCAACTTGGGCTGGAGCGGGCCGGTTAATGCTCTCAAAGCACGATAAATAAAAATAATAAGAAAACCATCCCCATCACAAACCAAACAACCCGATACCATCCCTCAAGACAATTTGCTCCCCTTTCTCTTTTCCCATGGTCTTTAACCTCTGCGCAGTATCTAAATCCATGGTCAGTTATACAGTGCATACTCATAACACCCTCCCTGAAAAAAATATTTTCCCTTGCCTATTATCTAAGATCCTTATTTTCTTTCATTTATTCCCCTTAACCTATCCTCATCGAGCATTTATCAAAGACTAGATCCCAATTCCGATAAACCCGATACCTACGATCAATTTGAGGGGGTAATTTTTTAGCCCATAAAAAACCTAAAAAGGGAATAAACGACCAATGTTACAGAATCTATATTAATGAGGGAATATCAGAAATCGATTCAAATGAAGGGCAGGATCATGGCTATATTTCTAATTGTGGGTAAATTTACACCACAAGGAATTACAAACTTAAAGCAGACCACTAGTCGGGCCGAACGCTTCAGGCAAATTGCAGAAAAATTCGGAGTAACCGTAAGGGAAATCTTTTGGCTAATGGGAGAATATGACGTGATAAATATTGTGGAAGCCGATGACGAAATCGGTTTCTGCCCTGCTTTTCGAGTTGGGGACTTGAAATAAAATCACAACTACGACCTTGAGAGCTTACACCAAAGAGGAAATGGATGAGATTTTCAATAAAATGGATATTGTAACTGGGGTGAAATAATTCTCTTACAGCACTGCTGGAGCCTTCGCTCCCTTCCATTCCAATCTTATTCGATTAATAATCGTTCGGAAAGAAGATTAGTTATTCAGATAAACAAATTTCTTTATGAAAATGACCTTCTCCCTGAAAACTGAACATGGTCTCCTCTCAAAAAATTTTACCCAATCTTGTGCCAAGTCTAAACTTTGAACTCAACCAGCTTAAAATGAGGCAGATCAGGCCGACAACTATAATTAAACAGATTGTGCAATTTATGAGAGTAGGATAACTTTGAGGTCCGTCAGAGGTATTCGATCTATTCAGCCGGAGGCCAATCCATGACAAAGACAAGAGCTATCGCGCTGTTTGTGGCCGTAGCGGGTTCTTTGCTTTACCTTAAAACCATATATTTTTCGCCAGCCAAGAATTGGGAGAATTACAATCAAGCGGGTTTAGTCGCATATGGGAAAAAAGATTATGCCGAAGCTGAAAAACAGCTTGCGGTCGCCTTGAAGGAGGCGGAAAAGTTTCCCCTGGGTGATTCCCGCTTGACCCTGA
>JADFGI010000162.1 GCA_022567815.1 Nitrospinota bacterium | reverse complement strand
AACGAACGTTGGCGCCGCAACTCCTCCCGGCGTTGCGGGGAGGGTATAAAACCCACTGGTGGGAATTAATTACGCACCAGGCGAACGCTTAAGGTCGGGTTGTCGTAACTTTTCAAATCTGTTTTACCGTAACCGCCCACAAAAAAGAAATAGCGGGCGGATTTCATCCCCATTTGCTCATTCGACCAGAATCCATAACCACCGCCGCTTTCAAAGGCTTCAGGGCTCCCAATAGCCAAATTTTCTTTTTGATCGTAGGCCAGTTGCTTTCCATCTTCTTGATAGATGGCCTCGAATTCTTCTATAGTGGGCAACCGCCAATCTGAATAGCCTGCATATTTCTCCATGTTGATTTTCTCGACCCAGGCATTGGCCTCCTCCCAGCCGTTCGGCTGTCGCCTCTCGATAATTCGAAAATCACGGATCATCCATATTAAATCTGTTCTCGTATCCTTCGCGGTCCCATTGGTGTATTTAATCCAGCTTCCAAGTTTTATACTGGTATCTTCAATTTTTTGATTTTTGGCCCAACTGGAGTAGCCTTCAAACATTCCAAACCCTAAAACCAAGGCGATCATGGCAACAACCAGGGTCTTTTTGTTTTGTTTCAATCCCTGAATAGTGGTATCCAGTTTTGCGGTTTCGCTTTCCAGCTCAGTTTTTTCCGATGCGAGTGTTTCATGTTCTATTTTCCGGGCGTGCAATTGAAGAATTCTTTCATTTTCTTCAATACCTGCTCGAATAGTTTTCATGACAATTTTGTAGTCCAGGGGCTTTTTCAAGAACCGAAACACTTCGCCAGTATTGACCACGTCCTCAATCAGTTGGGCATCGTAATGCCCGGTCATTAAAATTCTTACAGTATCAGGCACCATCGATTTCAATTTAGTCAGGAACTCCGTCCCGCGCATGGAGGACAATTTGTTGTCGCACACCACCACAGCAATGGGGCCTTTCTCACTTAATATATCAAAGGCCTCCTCGACGTCACTGGAAAGGATCAGGTCGTAGCCTTCCTGGGCCAATAATTTTTTGGCAGTGGTAAGGACTTTTTTATCGCTGTCAACCATCAAGACTTTTTTATTCGCCATGAATTGATTCTTTCCTGAAAATAAAATCGAATAAATAGATATACAACTTATGTTAACTTTACCAGACCCCCCTGTAAAGCCCTAAGACCTTACAAACCAATGGGATATAAATTCTACCTTGAAAAATCGGACCTTAGGTTTAAAAAAAATCCAGCCTGTGGGCTCGCTCCCGCGAGGGGGAAATTGCTCACGCCGTGCAATGCTTATTGGCTTGGGTTTGTCTCCCAGCATAGCGTCGGACCAAATATTGACGTTTGATAGGTTTTAGGTTGCCGGGCTACACTCGCTTCGCTTGTGATATCTATTCCTTGTCTTCATGCCCCGAAGGGGTACAAAATTCTGGAAGAAAGCTGTAGCGCTATGGAGGGTTAAGTCAGCTTTAAACTCATTGCACGTTAACACTGGGTCCAGCGTCACGCTGGCCCGTGTAACGGGGACAGACTGCGTATTTTTTCTATCAGATCATTTCGGGAGTAGTTTCCCTTTTGAAACACGCAATCCACCTTTTCCCGAAGTAGCTGCCTTTCTTCGGTGGACAGTTCCTTGGCTGTAAGAACAATAATGGGGATATCATGACCATGCCCGTTTTGTCCTAATTGAGACAAGAACTCGAATCCATCGACTTCCGGCAATACCAGATCAAGAAGGATCAATCCCGGCTGATCGGTTTCCAGAATATTCATGGCCGCGCCTCCATCCACAGCCTCAATAACATTCCATCCTTCTCTTTTCAAAATTCGGCACAGTGCGCCGCGATTGGTGGCATCGTCTTCGACCACAAGAATCGTTTTTGTTTTTTCTTTGGATGAAAATCCTGCATCTACTTTTTCAGGCTCATGAGATTCAAGCGGGGGAAGTTCCGCAAGCTCCGGTTCCCTTATGAGAGAAGATTCATCGGTTGCTGAAGAAGGTCCAGTTCGCTCCGCCTGCTCTACAGGAAGGCTTCCCGTATCAGAAGCATCGGCGGGCAATCTTACTGTAAACACCGACCCTTTCCCCAGTTCACTTTTGACCAAAATATCTCCTCCAAGGATCTGGCACAGACGGCGGCTGATGGCCAGTCCCAGGCCCGATCCGCCATATTTCTGCGAAAGCGAGTTCTCGGACTGAGTGAATTCCTTGAACAATTGCGGGATCATTTCCTGACTGATTCCGATTCCGGTGTCGGTGATGGTAAACGTTAACCATTCGGCCCGGTCAAGAGTCTCACTGGCCACCTTGATGGAAATCGTACCATCTTCGGTAAATTTACAGGCATTGCCGAGCAGGTTGAGCAAAACTTGCCGAACTCGCCCCGGATCGGAAAACATGGTATTGACGAATCCCTGTTGGGTAACCGAAATCGTATTGCGGTTTTTTCTGGCAAGAGGGCGGATGGTGGACATCGCGTCTTCCACCAAACTCATGACCTTGAAGTTTTCAATGTTGACATCTATAACCCCAGCCTGCATTTTTGAATAATCCAGGATATCGTTGAACAAACCCAGCAAATGCCGCCCTGAAACTTCAATAGACCTGAGGTCTTCATTTATTGACGGCAGGTTTAGTTTTTTGGTTTCAAACTGAATGATTTCGCAATAGCCCAAAATAGCGTTCAACGGAGTCCTGAATTCGTGGCTGATTTTGGCGATGAAATCACTCTTCACCCTGGCGGCTCTTTCAGCTTCCTCTTTCGCCACCACCAGAGATTCTTCAGCCAAACGCCGGAAAGCGATCTCTTGCTTGAGTTCGCAAGTTTGTTCTTCCAGGGTTTTGGTTCGCTCCCGAACGATTTCTTCCAGATTTTTATTCTGGTCGGAAATCATTTTGTCCAGGGCCGCTCCCTCAAGCGCATACGACGTATTTTGCAGGATAATCGAAAGCGGGTATAACGAGGATTCATTGATTTCCCCGTCCTCCCTCTTGAGGACGCCGGCAAACATCCCTCTCACCCGCGACTTGGTCCCCAAAACATGCAGGATCAGTGATTTTCCATATCCATTGGACTTGACGACAACAGGACGGTTCTGGTTGACCGCCCAGGCAAAACCGCCATTTTCAATCTGCTCTTCGATTTCCTGTTTGATCCGCGATTCTTCATTTTCCGGGTCCACCTCGGCCAGGGCAAATTCGGAATCGTCATCACGCACCATGAAAAACGAAATGACTTGAAAGTCCATCAACCGTTTCAAATGTTCCGCGCAAAGTTTGAGAATTCGAGGGGTGTCACCAGCCAGAACCGCATCGTGTTGGAGTTCTCCAAGAGAAGCCAGCAGGCCCAACTCATAAAGGTTCGAACGGGCGAGTTTTTCCAGGTATCCAATGCGAACGTCTTTTTTTTTCCTGGGTTCCATACCTTCCCTGTCATTGAGCATGATCCCTGGCTCCTACAAAAAAACTTTGACGGCTTCACTCGCCTGGCGCTCCACCTGCTCTAACACCGAAGACAAAAAACTTGAGGATAGCCCCAGCATTTTCCAGGCTTCGTTATCCAGCGGAGGCACATAACGCTCCCCACTGTTCCCCAGCTCCAGAGCCTGAGCCAAAATATCCGCCACATGTACGGCGGCCTCCAAAGGATATCGCGGAGCACGTGAGGGATTGTGGTGATACAAGACCCCTTCCACCAACCGGTCAGGAAGGTTCCATTTTCTTAACAATCTTCCTCCCGCTTCAGCATGATCCCACCCCAGGATCTCGTTTTCCGCCTCATGTAAAAGACCACCGTGACTATACTTAATTAATACACGGCTCATATCTTCAGGAATCGACAGATATAAAAGCAGGCGTCCCAAATCATGAAGCAAACCCAAAACATAAAAACGTTCGGGATTGGCTTCCTTCAAATAAACACCGATCACCCGCCCCGCCAGACCTGCGGCGATGCTGTGTTGCCAAAAGGAGTGCATGTTCACAGCATCATTCGGTATCCCCTTGAATTTATTTATGATCGCCGTCGCAAGCGCCAAATCCCGCAACTGGACCATCCCTACAATAGTGACAGCATGCGTGATGGACTCCACTTTGGAAGAAAAACTAAAAAAGGAACTGTTGACAATTTTTAGCAGGCGGGCGGTAAGCGCAGTATCCTTGCTGATGATAAGGCCGATTTCCGCAAAAGAACTTTCCGGGTTCTCCACCGCTTCATTGATTTGATGAAAAATTGTTGGCAAAGACCCTAGCTGGACGGAACCTTCGATCAAATCTTCTATACTGGGCGCTCTATCCGACGGATCCCCTAATGAGACTTCATCTTTCTCAAAGTGCATAATTCAACCAGTTCCTTAATTGCGGGATGTTGCCTGTCTGTATAGCGAAACAATTCATCCACTTCTTCCCTCACCTCCGTAGGAACCTGTTCCGCATTTATTACTGAAGGCAGACCTTCAGTGGCTCTCTCCCCATCTCCATGGCCTTCAATATCCACTTCCGTAATTCCCCAGGCTTTAAATGTGCAGATAAGTTTGCCGGTAATTTCTTCACCGGCCGACAGGAGCAGTCTTCCATTTGGATCCCTGGCGTGATTGGCGAGGACCATGCCCTGCTTTAAATCTTTTATTCTGACATTCGCCATAAAATTTTGCGATCCAGGTTAGATAATACTTGCCTGCAAAAATTAAAAATGACTCAAAAAATATCAATGAATTATTGAAAACATAATCTCAATATTTTAACCAGATTCCATTCAAATCTATAATCATATTTACAGTACAGGGGATAACTGGCAGAATAAGGCCTTGGGTTCCCCTGAAATCAGGAAACAACCCGTTCTTAAAGATCCCAATAAATGATAAAAATATTGCGCCCATTTGGAACTTTTATTTTAATATCCCTTTTCCTGTATTTTGCCGGATGCTCACAACAGCATTTTGTAAAAATCGACCCTGCCCTGCCCGTCAGTCGGTCCGACCTTGGTCAGAATACAATTTTGGGTTTGAAAGTCATCGATTCACGGCCAAACAACCTCATTTCCAAATGGAAGGGAAAGTTTAATTTCAGAAGATTTCGCATCATCCCCGAACAAGACCTTGCCGATGTGTTATACGCTAAAATTGCAATCGGCTTGCAGAAAAAAGGGTTCATACCCAAACGATTTCCCTCCCCAAAAATGAAAGTTTTGAAAGTGGAAATCCTGCAACTCAAAAGCATTTATGACGAGAAAGGCCCCAACCGGGGAGTCAAGGTTAGCGCGGTTTTGCGGGCGTATTGTAACAATAAGGACCAGACTTATCGAAGGGAGTACAGAGAACGACTGACTCGAAATCCCATCGCCCCCACGTCATTTCCCAACGAAACCCTGGTCAATGCTTCACTTTCGGGAGCTTTAAAAAAAATGTTCTCAGACGACCGGCTTCTCAAATGTCTGGCCCATTGAACCAAATCTATTACCTGAGCCGCTTTTATTATTCCACAAAAAACACCTCCAAAAAACACCTCCGCAGATCGCGAGTTTTCCAAGGTCGAAATTAAAAATCTGGCGGGAAAAACAGTTTACCACACAATTCCAGTTTAGAGAACGTCCCCTTTAAAAATGGTTAGTTAGTGGCAAATGACCTGCCGTCATAAGGGTTGTTTTTTCATCAGAAAAAATCATAAAAAGAAAAAATCCTGGTCAGAAAAAAAATAATTTGCGTTTGTAATTTTCATCCCTGCAATTTAAAAAATTGGCGATCACACAACCAACTGTTTCCCAAAATTTCATCCACGAGCAAACATTAGATTCCCCTCCAGCATTCTAAACACTTGAAGGAATACAAAAAATTTACTATTGTTTGCTACAAGATATTCACAAATCGCAAAAATACAGCTCTTTTAATAAAATAATAGCAAACCACGATCGGGTTTTTCCGTATAAACGAATTCCATCACCCATTGCAGATCGCAGGAGGAGAGAGAAAATGGATAATAAAGTAATTATACTCAGCAACAGTGGAGATGTCCTCTTCCTGATGCTGGGCGCGGTCATGGTCTTTGCCATGCACGGTGGTTTTGCTTTTCTGGAAGTTGGAACGGTCCGCAAAAAAAACCAGGTAAACGCGTTAGTAAAAATCCTTTCAGATTTTGCCATATCCACCGTCATCTATTTTGGCATCGGCTACGCCATCGCCTATGGCGTTTATTTTTACAAATCAGCCGCCGACCTGGTGGGAGACAATCAAGGCTACGACCTGGTTCATTTCTTCTTTTTGCTCACCTTTGCGGCGGCGGTACCAGCCATCATCTCCGGCGGCATCGCGGAGCGGGCAAAGTTCTGGACCCAGGCGCTGGCGGCGGGTATTTTCGTGGCATTCATCTATCCGCTGTTTGAAGGGATGGTTTGGGGGCAAATCACCTCTCTGGGACAGGACGACTCCTGGTTGGCAGGAATTTCAGGGGGAATTCCTTTCCATGATTATGCGGGATCGGTGGTGGTACATTCCGTCGGCGGGTGGATCGCCCTTGCAGGAGTTATTGTTCTGGGACCCCGCATTGGCAGATGGGATTCCGAGGGGAGAAGCAGACCCATTCCTATCAGCAGTGTTCCTTTCATGGCTTTGGGGACTTGGATGCTTTGCATCGGATGGTTTGGGTTCAACGTGATGTCCGGTGCGACACTGGATGGAATCACCGGTCTGGTAGCCATAAATTCTCTGTTCTCCATGGCAGGCGGCATATTGGTGGCTCTGGTCATATCTAAAAACGATCCCGGTTTCATTCACAACGGAGCGCTGGCGGGGCTCGTCGCCATTTGCGCCGGTTCGGACAAAGTTCATCCCATTGGCGCCTTTGTCATAGGGGGAATTGCCGCGGTTATCTTTGTTAAAGGATTTACCTGGGAGCAGGAAAAACTGAAAATCGACGATGTGTTGGGCGTTTGGCCCCTGCATGGAATCTCCGGGACATGGGGCGGAATCGCCTGCGGAATCTTTGGCCAGGA
>JADFGI010000001.1 GCA_022567815.1 Nitrospinota bacterium | reverse complement strand
TTTCATCGGTGAGATGCCGAAACGCACTGCGGCTTGCGTCCAGGTCCAAAGGTTGATCTTCTTTGGGCCCAAAAATCCTGGGGAAAAATTCCGGAAGCAATCGTCCCAACACCAGATTGGCGTCGGTGAGCGACAGCGGGCCACCGTTTCGGTAACACACCGGACCGGGATAGGCCCCGGAAGATTCCGGCCCTACCACAAACGTTCCATTTTTGAAAAACAGCCGCGACCCTCCCCCCGCCGCCACCGTGCGGATAGCAAATTGCGGGACCTGCAGATGAACGCCTGCCACTTCCGTTTCGTGTACCCATTCATACTCGCCATCAAAACGGGAAACGTCGGTGGACGTTCCCCCCATGTCAAACCCGATAACCGGTTCCCGCGATTCCTCGTCAAACGCCGTCATGGCATATCCGACCACGCCTCCCGCCGGACCTGAAAGAATCGCCCTGCTTCCGGTGAAACAATCCGCCCGGCCCAGGCCGCCGTCCGACTGCATGAAAAACAACTCCGGGTCACTGCCTTGACGAAAACCGGAACGAAACCCTTCGATATATTTGCGGATGAGCGGCGTCAGGTAGGCATCGACGCAACAGGTTTGCCCTCGGTCCACAATTTTAATACGGGGCATGACCTGGCTGGACAGGGAAACCTGGGTAAAGCCCATCTCTTCCGCCAACGCGCCTATTTGCAATTCGTGAGCCGGCCAGGTGAAAGCGTGCAGTAAAACAATCGCCAGACTCTCGAACCCTTCTTCAAGTAGTTTGTCAAGTTCCCGGCGTAACTTTTCGAGATCAGGCGCTTTCAGGATCTCCACCGTTTCCCCGGTCAACCCCTTGGCGGCAGGACTCCCCTCTTCAGGCGGAACCTGATCGGCCAATCTTACCCGCTCATCGACTTCGACAACTTTTTCATAAAGAAGATCCGGTTTTTTAATTTCCAGGTCAAAGATGCGAGGCCGGTTTTGCTTGCCGATTTGCAGTAAATCGTGAAACCCTTTTGTAATGAGAAGAGCCGTTCGAGCGCCCTTTCTTTCCAGCAAGGCGTTGGTGGCCACCGTGGTTCCCATGCGCACCCATTCAATCTGGCTTGCGTCCACGCCCTCTGCCGCCAGCGCACCCTGCTCTTCAAGGATTCTGCGGATGCCTTCCAGGGGAGCGTCGTCATAGCGGTCGGGATTTTCAGAGAGCAGTTTTAGGACTCGATAACCAGGTTCGCCGGGAACTTCAGCGTAGATATCGGTAAACGTTCCACCGCGGTCGATGGAAAATCTGAACATTTTTGGATTCGCCATGCCTTGAGGATAAACAAGAAAGGCGGGTTTTGGGAAGAGGAAAAATTAAAACGCTTTCACTTGGAGGTAAGATCAGGTTTTTTCTAAGTGACCGAAAAAATTTAATGTACATATTGGAAATCTCGGATCACAATAGACAACTGATATGTAAGTTTTGAATCGGTTCATCCGCTAATCCTATTTGCATACCTATTCACTTCTTTCCCGGAGCCCGTCTTAGTATGTTTGAAAGATCCCCCGATTCCAAATCCAGAAATAAATTTTCCTCTCCTTTCTTATGGATTTTCGTTTTCTTTCTGGCTGGTGGAATCGTGGGCCTGGGGGGATTCACGTTTATATACGGCCAGGGGTTTTCTTATATGGTGGATGATCCCAAAGCCTGTGCCAACTGTCATATCATGCAATCGGTTTATGACCGGTGGAACCATGGCACCCATAAAGCCGTTGCCACCTGCAACGACTGCCACACACCCGAGGTTTTCTACGAGAAATACATTGTAAAAGCCATTAATGGATGGAACCACAGCGTAGCCTTTACAACCGGGAATTTTCCTGAACCCATCCGTATAACGGGGTTCAACCGAAAAGTCACAAACCTGCAGTGCCTAAAATGTCATTCCGCATTGGTGTCTTCGGTTGTGCGGTTTCACGGAAAAGAAGAAATGAATTGCCTGACCTGTCATTCCGGGGTCGGGCATGGATGATGAGATGGATTGACTCTTTGGGAGAAAGAACAATGAAAAATGATTGCGGAAATATTTCTTTCGGATTTTTAATTGCCCTTGGCGCTTCTTTTGTTCTGGGAATCGGACTCATGTGGGGAATTGGGACATTATTGGTCAATATCCAGGAACGAAAAGCTGAGGCCAAAATCCCCTTCCAAAAGGTTGTCGAAATTGGTAAGGATGAACTGGATCCAGCGGTTTGGGGCAAAAACTTTCCCAATCAATACGATACATTTTTAAAGACTGAAGATTCTTCAATGGGGACTCCTTTTGGGGGTTCTGTTCCCTACAGCAAATTGGAGAAAAACCCAGCACTAATCCGCCTTTGGGCGGGCTACGCCTTCAGCAAGGACCACAATGAAGACCGGGGCCATCATCATGCTTTGTCCGATCAGATTAAAACGCAAAGAGTGAAATTGGTCAGCCAGCCAGGTGCTTGCGCCAATTGTCACGCGGCAGAAGCTCCTCAACTCATCAAGTCCATGGGGTGGGAAGCGTTCAACAGCACACCTTTTAATGATCTTAAAGACAAACTTCACACCGCAACTTCCTGCGCCGATTGCCATGACCCAAAAACCATGGCTTTGCGTATTACCCGTCCCGCTTTCAAAAATGCCATGCAAAAAAGAGGAATAGACCTTTCCATGGCCAGTCGACAGGAAATGCGCAGTTATGTCTGCGGTCAATGTCATGTCGAATATTATTTCGCTGGGAAAGATAAAATTTTAACTTTTCCCTGGGATGAAGGACTGAGCATTGAAAATATTGAAACCTATTACGATGCTATCGAATTTAAAGACTGGACGCACAAGGAAACCAAAACGCCCATGATCAAAATCCAACATCCGGAATTCGAATTGTGGAGTTCGGGACTTCATGCCAAGTCTGGTGTGACCTGTTCGGATTGTCATATGCCTTATATAAGGCAGGGTGCCATGAAAATCTCAGACCACTGGTTGCGGAGTCCGCTGACAAACATCAATAAGGCTTGTCAAACCTGCCATAAAGCCGATGAGCAACATTTGCGGGACCGGGTCATTACCATTCAAAACCGGACTGCCGAGTTGCTGGGTGTTGCGGAGGATTCTCTCTTGGATGCAATGGACGCCATTGTGGAAGCCCAAAACAATGGCATACCGGATGACCAGCTAGAGGAGGCCCGGAAACTGCATCGAAGAAGTGAAATCCGGTGGGATTTCATTTCATCCGAGAACAGCACAGGTTTTCACAGCCCCCAGGAATCGGCACGCATCCTTGCCAACTCGATTAATTTTTCCCGCCAGGCGCAATTAGCGGCTGTGAAAGCGCAGAAATGATTCTGTTTGAGGGAAAGGGGAATTGCGCTCCTGGTTATTTGAATGGAGGAAGAGGAACTTTTCGTTACTAATCCAGCTTGGGAGTTTATTCCCTCACAAACAGAAAATCCCCACCTTCATGCCCGGAATTGCGGATGATGCTGTATTCGGGGGTCTGCTCGGACCTTCCCGCAACGGCTTCTTTTAGATAGCCGTAAAATAGTTCCTCGGCGGTAAAGACCTTATCTTCCACCGAATTCAGGGCTTTTAAAAACACTTGCGCAAAGACCGAATGACCTTCACCCCCAATATCGGTCACGGGTTCGTTCCCGCCGCTTGCGATCAGGGTTCGTGAGGGCTTATTGAGCATTTTTTTGAGGTATATGTTTCGAGTACCCTTGGTGTCCACATCCGTCTTCAGGCTTCTGGTCATGGTTCCTGAATAACAGCTGTCGGCCACGATGAGAATATGGTTGGAAGCGAAACGCTTGATATTCGATGTGATCCGATCGGCCAGAATCCATTTGGTGTCATCATCAAGTTTGGCGTCCACGGGTAGCCAATAGGTCTTGCCCGATGATTTATCGAACTCACCATGACCGGCATAATATAAAAGAAAACTGTCGCTCTGCTCCAGTCTTTTTCTGATTTTATTGAGGCGCTCTAAAATTTCATCTCTCTTCGCATCCAGCAACACCTCTGTTTCAAAGCCATACTTTTCTCTTAGAATTTTTTCAAGCGATTTTGCATCGTTACGGGCGGTTTCGAGTTTAGGCAAGTGTTGATAATTGTTGTTGCCGATGATCAAGGCATAAAACCTGCCAAAATCTTTCTGTCCGGTTACCTCATCTTTGCGGACCATGGTGGTTTTCGGGTTTCTTTTGATGACAAAATCTTTTCTGACAAAGTTCTGCTGAGTGTCCATCGCCGTTATCACTACTTTGTTCTCACCTACCCTCAGAAAGATATCGCCCTTAAAGTTTCCCTCCGCATCAAGGAAAATTGACTCGCCATTAAGCTTCACCTCCACCACCCCGCTGGGGTCCACCGCTCGCCCGGTGATTTCCGTCCGGGAAGAATTGTCCACCACATAGACCCCACGCTTGATCTTATGAGACGTTATGACGATGGAGGGCGGGGTGGAGTCCGCTTTCGCATAGATCAACACTCTCGATGGTTTAGTGAACTTCGCCGCATAATGTAGTGCTGGTTTAGATCTGATATAGCTTAAGACTTTCCCACTTTGACTCAAATTTCGGATGAGGGGGGTGAAAGTAGCAATAGCGGCGTTTCTGTGGTCATCGACTGAGTTCCACCAATTTGGAGTCGAAGAATTATTCCTACCAGAGAAGAGTTCTTGGCCGTTGGTATCAAGAAACCGAATTTTAGCACGGGAATTGATAAACATTCCTGTAGAAGAATCAAAGTCTATCAAAACGATTGCTATTGATCTGGTTTCCTCTACATCTTCAAGTTCGTTCACCACTTCAACTTCTGAAAATACCTGAGTAAATATCTCCTGGATATATTCTTGATAGTCTTCTTCTTTCGCCCCATGTTCATGTCTATTTGAAACTATTTTTTTAAAATAGATGGCTATTTTGGCAGGCAACTGTTCCGAGATTCCTAAAGTTGTATCAGTCAACTGGGTTGTCGTAGCACACCCTGCTAAAAGAGCCAGCAAGCTAATACAGCAAACAACCCTCAGCTTGGAAAGGAAAGACTTTCTTGGAGTTCTTTTAGGTGAATAGGTCATCAGCCCTGCCTCTAGAAAAATTCATCATCTTGTCCCACCGATAGGTCTTAATCCGAAATTGCCCATTTGATTCCCACCAGTGGGTTTCATACCCCGTAGCTACTAGCCGCAGGGGCAACAGGCAATAATCGTTTGCCTTGATAATGTTTACCGGCAGAGAAAGATGTTTCCATTCAGGTCTAGCGTCACGCTGGCTACGGCTTTTAAATAAAAATCCTTGTCGGATACCCCGTCCGCTTGCGGCGGGGTCGTTCATTTAAAATTCATAGAAAGTCGTCCTGATTAAGCAAACCGTTTTTTGAGACCAAAATTTTTCCTGGGATTTGGCTCAGATTTTGCCCTTTCCCATTTAATTTTATGGGATAAGGGACATTTTCAGCTTTATCTTGAATCGGGGACTCAACCTGCAGGATGTCCACCGTCAAATCCTCATAGGAAAGAAACATTTTGAGGTTAGATTCAGGAGCGATGGATTTAAGGTATTTTTGCGTTTGGGAAAAAATATCGACCAGTTTAAAATCGTCATACCGGGGATCATGATGGAAAAAAGCGATCTCTTTTACGTTTGCGTCTACCGCAAGATCAACTCCGATAAACGTCGAGCTATGCCCCCAGTCCCTTCTCTCCAGCCCATCGCCAAACGTGAACATTGAATCGAAGATGAGCAGGTCCGCGTCCCGAAAAAAATCGACATAGGGTTGCAGTTTTTCAGCTCTTAAGTTTTTGTATTCGGCATCCGTGGCATACACCACCGATTTCCCTGCGTATTCGATACGGTAAGAAAACGATTTTCCGGGATGGCACATCTCCTGCCATTTGACTTTTATGTCACCGACGCTGATTTCAGACTTGCCATGTACATCGGGAATGTCCAGGGTAGCCGAATAGGCATCAAACGGCACTGGGAAATATTCGGGTGACTGCTGGACTTCCAATCGCTTTTTAAGATTATCGTGAGGGCTGACGAGAGTGAAATGGTTTCCCTTGATATAAAAAGGGGTGAAAAATGGCAATCCTTGAATGTGATCCCAGTGAGTATGGGAGAAAAAAATATGCGCTTTCCCCTGACCCTTGCCAAAGTCCCCCTTTAACAAATCCTGGCCCACCTGACGAATACCCGTCCCACCGTCAAAAATGAGGTTTTCTCCGCCAACCTGCATCTGGACGCAGGGAGTATTGCCGCCAAAACAACCACGGATCTCAAAAGGCAGGCTGTCTATGAAGGATTTCCTGGTAGAAGCGTCCTTTAAATCCTCGGGTTGCGCACGTTCCAAAGCTTTAGTGAGCTTCTCCTCCATTTGCACCAGGGAGACAGGGGTTCCAATAGACCCCCTCACTCCGCGAAAGGTGACGTGGAAAGACTCATCCATAAATTATCGCTCCCTCTTATAACAAGTTCAGGCCTTCATTAGCAGTTCAGTGTTGTCCAGGCCTTCCACAGTTGTCTCAACGATTTCTTCCAACTCTTCTGGAGAAATTCCCAATTTTTCATAAATTTTGCCCTCCAGAGGAATTTCAGGCGGGATGCCGATTCCGTTGGTGATCCCCTCGTTGATAGCCACCTGGTTGGCGATACCAACCAATTGAGAGACATTCAGCCCGGCGCCATTCACGGACAGCGGATGAAAATGATTCTCCACGGCAGTAATGACGATGGGTGAAATTGGCCAATTTTGGCGAATGAATCTTGCGCCCAGTTCCGGGTGGGCGATGCCGAATTTTTCCAGTTCAAGGGTTTCCAAAGAGGCCTCTTCAGGACCGATGGATTTCACGAACGCGAAATATTCATCAGGAATCAAATACTCAAAAACTACGATGCCAAGATCATGCATCAAACCGCAAACATAGCTTTCCTCCTTTTCCTCCTGCGGGAGATTCACCTTTTGGCTCAAAGTCTGGGTTAAACAGGCGACGGCCATTGAATGCATCCAGAACTTGTATTGGTCGAAGGACTTGAACCGGTTGAACATATTGGTCAGTTGAAGAGTGTAGGCCAGGTCCAGAATCATTTTTACGCCCAGGCGCATTACCGTGCCGGAAAGATCCTCGGTTTTTTCCCGTCCCCCCCCATATAAAACACTGTTGGCCAGTTTGATGAGCCTTCCCGACAAAACAGGTTCTGTCTCTATAAGTCTTGCAATCTCTTCCAGTTCACTTTCAGGGTCGTTGATAAGGTTTTGCAACTTCAAAAGAATTTCCGGAAGCGGGGGCAAATCGCTTTTTTCCGTAAGAATTTTTAAAATTTCGTCTCTCATCATATTAAGGCCCAAATCTCCAGGTAGCGCCTGTATTGGACGCAAATAAAATAAATTCAATAAGTGACCGATATCCTTTATTATAGCGATAATCCTTTATTTTTCAAATACTTAAATTAAGGCGTGGTTTTTCAATACTTCACGCATCATCCATTTTGCTTTTACTTTTTTTTTGCGGACACTCGTCCGGTGTTCCACCCATCCCGGAAAAATCTTGAGTGTTACCCATGTCCCCGAAAACTTGCAAGCCGCCAGCCTGGGGGCTGGACCCAATATTAACGTACTATGGGTTTATGGCGGATGGGATCTTGCTTCATGCAGAATTTTCATCCTGTAATTTTTCCTCCTGTATAGCGGGCGTGAGCATAGCGAGAGTCAGCCCAGCTTCTTTTCCCCGTGTGGCGGGACGGCAGTAGCTACGGGAAATAAACCCAACTGGTGCAATTCAACGCAAAGGGAAACTTGAAAACAATTGCTGTCCAGCCTATAGTGATTGAGATAGTTTTGCCCCAGTCCGGCCTCAAGGTATGCGTCTCCTTTTGACCGGGAAGCAAAATTTCATTTTGAATTTTTTACCCGGACGTTGTTTCACCAGAATCAGATTTTGTTAAGCGGAGAATTCACCAATGCGACTTCCCATCCTGGATAAACTTGATAAGGAACTTGAAAACGCCAAAGTCGAATTAAAAGTCGATATCCCTAAAGCGTTGAAAACCGCCATGGAGCACGGTGATTTGAGCGAAAACGCCGAATTCAAGGCGGCCAAGGAACGGCAAATGTTTCTTGAGACGCGGTTATCCCAATTGCAAAAAAGAATCAGCGATGTCATGGCTTTGAATGTTGACCGTATTCCACGAGACCGGTCCGGCCTGGGAAGCACCCTGTTCTTAAAGGATCTAAACACGGGCGATGAAACCCAATATCACTTGGTGTTTCCGGAGGAGGTCAATCCTGATGAAGGAAAAATTTCAACCGCCTCGCCTGTCGGCAGGTCGCTGTTGGGAAAACAAGCCGGGGATGAAGTGGTGATTTCTCTTCCCGGACGGCATAAAGAATTTGAAGTCTTGAAAATAATCACCATTCATGAAAATCGTGGAAGCAATGAAGGATAAAATTTAATATGGCCTCCAAGCCCTTAATTTCTTTTGATGAAATCGCCCAGGAAAGCCCGTTTTTCCTGGACACCGAGGCCCTCCCCGATTGGAGCGCGGTTTTCGAGAACGGGAATTCATTGCAACTGGATGTCGGATTTGGCAACGGAAAGTTTCTCATCGACATGGCGGCACGCGAACCGGATAGCAATTTTGTGGGCATGGATTTTTATCACAAGGGCATTCGCAAGGTCATCACCCGCGTCAATAAACTGCAGATAAAAAACATCCGTATCGTTTATGGAGATGCCCGCGAAAAGGTTTCCCTGCTGTTCAAGGATGAAAGTCTGGACAAAATATACATCAATTTCCCGGACCCTTGGCCAAAGAAACGCCATTACAAACGCAGATTGATCAAACCGCCTTTTGTGGATCTTGTGACGAGCAAATTGATTCCTGGCGGGGAAGTGCATTTGGCAACGGACAGCGAACCCTACGCCTTGGAAATCCTGGAATTTTTTGAAGCGCAGGCGCAATTAAAAAATAAGATCGGGCCGGGAGTTTTCCGGGGGAACCGGGGAGATCTTCCCAAATCAAAGTACGAGAACAATTTCATCAACGCCGGAGATAAAATCTATTACCTGGATTTCATCAAGCGTTTTTGAATCGCATCATTTGGCAATCGATAGGGAATACAGAACACCTCGAATCATTTCATACCTCATATTTGGAGGAAATGTTGGCAAACGAACGGGTTTTAATTGTAGACGATGAAAAAAATATAGTCAGTTCGCTCAAGGATATCCTCAGCGACGAAGGCTACGAGGTTTCCGTGGCAGAGGATGGGCTGGGGGCTTTGAAAATGATTCAATCCGACCCACCCGATCTGGTACTGCTGGATATCTGGCTCCCGGGAATGGACGGAATCGAGGTGTTAAAAACGGTCAAGACTTACCATCCCGAAATTGAAGTGTTGATTATGTCGGGGCACGGCACCATCGACACCGCCGTCCAGGCGACAAAACTTGGCGCATTCGACTTTATCGAAAAACCGTTTTCCCTCGATCAACTGACTGAATCGGTCGAATCCGTTTTCAAGGAAAAAAAGAAAAACCAGAGAACCCTGGAAGGCAATTTACTCAACCAGGAAGACCTGCCGCTTTGCTTCGAGATGATGGTGGAGGTAAAAAAAGCCACCCAACAGGCGTCGCAGAACAATAAGCCCATTTTTCTGCTTGGGGAAAAAGGGACGGGAAAAGAGTTCATCGCGCACTGCATTCATCGGCGAAGTCACCAGAGCGACCATCCCTTTATCAAGCTGAATTGCGCGGTTCGGCAATCCCATGATATTCAATCCCATCTTTTCTCCAAAGCGAAAAGAAAATCCAGCCGATCAAAAAAATCCGCGAAGCAGTCGCCAGGAAGCCAGGGTTCCGTGGTTTATCTGAGTAACATTGAATCCCTGGACAAAGATCTTCAAGAAAAACTGGCCCAGGGATTAAAAGGCAAATCGGAAAGCGAATTTCTCCCCGCCCGATTAATGATCTCATCATCCAGAAACCTGAAAGTGCTGACCGCCGGGGAGCAATTTAATCCTGAGTTGTTGGGTTTATTTAATAACACCCTCCTGGAGATCCCTCCTCTGCGCGATTATTCCCACAATATTCCCATCATGGTCAAAGACTATTTTGAGGAATGCGCGGAAAAGGGGAAGTTTCCCGTCCCCGTCATCGAAGAAGATGCGCTGGCCGCTTTATGCCGTTACGACTGGCCCGAAAACGTTAAAGAACTTCGGTCGGTCCTGGATAAAATTCTGATAACCGGTTCCACCTGCGGGAAAATTTCCCTGCAGGAACTGCCTCAGGAAATTCAAAACTCCAGGAGAACGGTCAACCCTGATGAGTCCGGTCCTTCTGAAACCTTCCAGGAAGCGGAGCTAACCTGGGAGAAGGGCTTCATCATCCATCACCTGAGAAAAAACAGATGGGATCTGGAAAAAACCTGCAAGGCTCTGAAAACCGATAAAAAACTATTCCAGGAAAAACTGAAGCGTCATGCCATTCGACTTCCAGAATCCAATGGCAAACAACCTTCCCCTCTCCCGTTACAAAGAACTCTCAAGCGAAGTGTGGTGCTTTGCGGAAGCGGGCTCCATTCCGGCATTAAAACCGGCCTCATTCTCCAACCCCTGCCTCCGGGTAGCGGCATCATTTTCGGCGACATATCCTCTGGCAAGACCATCCCCGCGCGGTTGGAAAATGTTCAATCCACGGATTACTCAACCTGCCTGAAAAAAGGCCTGGCATCCGTCGCTACCATTGAACATATCATGGCGGTTTTGCATATGTACCGGATCACCAACCTGCTCATCAAAATAGGGGACGAAGCTCCGGTGATGGACGGCTCGGCAAAAGACTTCTGCACTCTTATAGAGGATGGGGAATTCGAGGAACAGGATGGAATTTACGATGAAATCGTCATCGACAAAACTTATACGTTTGGCCCCAAGGATGAAAACGGTCCGGTGATTTCCATAGAACCCGCCGAGACATTCACCGTCAGTTACTACATGAAATATCCTGAGCCCATTGGCACTCAGGATCACACCTATGTGTTCAAAGGCGAATCAAGTTTCAAAAATGAGATCGCTCCGGCGCGGACTTTCGGCTTCATGGAAGATGTGGCCCAATTGACTAAAATGGGGTTTGCCTCCGGCGGGAAGCTGGATAACTTCATTCTGCTGGGAGACAAAAAAGTTTTAAACACCAAACTCCGGTTTGAGAACGAGTTTGCCCGCCATAAAATCCTGGATATTCTGGGTGATTTTTATCTGCTGGGAAGGCCCATCCGCGGCCATATCAAAGCCCACCGGACGGGACATACGCAAAACATCGGACTCCTCAAAAAAATCCAGGAAAACCTTCCAGCCTGACCCCGCCACGCGCCCCGTTACACGGGGAGGAAGCTTGAGCCTGACGCTACGCGCCCCGTTACACGGGGAGGAAGCTTGAGCCTGACGCTACGCGCCCCGTTACACGGGGGAGGAAACTTGGGCCTGACGCTACGCGAGGCCCTGAAAACGGCTGGAGGGAAAATTCCGCTACGCAGGAGGTAAGTTTCATAAGGAGGTTTTATTTATTTTTCATTCTTTTGGCAAGAAAGAGAAAATTAAAATCCCCCTAGCCCCCTTTAAAAAGGGGGAACCGACCTCCCCCTTCCACGAAGGAGGGGTTTGGGTATCTCGTCTTTGCGAGGAGTGTCAGCGACAAAGCCGTTATATTATTCCCAAGCTTTTACCCTTTCAGGGCATGAAGGTTATTGTGGAAATATCACACGTGCCCCGCAGGGGTAGATCCAGGGTTGCTGAAATTACCTCTTCCGGGGCTCGTGAGCGTAGCGAACGTCAGCCCTCCTGCGTAGCAGGCTTTTCCTCCCCGCGTGGCGGGGCCAGCGTGACGCTGGACCCAATGTTAACGTAGTCTTATGCATTATGGCTTTTAAGGGCTCGTGAACGAAGTGAGCGTCAGCCCTCCTGCGTAGCAGGCTTTTCCTCCCCGCGTGGCGGGGAGTTATTCACGGACTCCGGCTTGTTTTAGAATCGTTGCCATTTCTTTTCGCTTGAGCTGGGAAGCGATTTTTAGAGCCGTCCAGCCATTATTGCTTTTTGCCGCCGGGTCCACCCCCTGGCGCAAAAACAATCGGGTAAGGTCCGGGTGTCCCCCGGCAACCGCGCCCATTAAAGGCGTCCAGCCTTTTTTGCTTTTGGCGTGAACATCTGCTCCATTTTTTAGAAGAGTATTGACTGCCTCCCGCCTTCCCCGTTCCGCGGCAATCATCAAGGCAGTGGAACCGTTTGCCATCGTTTTATTAATTTTCGCGCCCGCATCAATCAACGTCTGGACCGTCTCCGCGTTGCCTCCCGCCGCCGCGCTCATTAAAGCATTGGCTCCGTTTCTGCTCCTGGCATGCAGGTCGGCATTGTGTTCGAGCAGAATTCGGACAAAATCGACATTTCCCCGTTCCGCCGCTATCATCAGCGGGGTGGTTCCGGATTTACTTTTTGCATCCACATCAGCGCCATTGGAGATCAAAATCCTGCCGACTTCGGTACGGCCAAACTTGACGGCTCTTGCGAGGGCCGTCCACCCTTTTTTGTTTGTTACATTTACCTTGGCCCCGGCTGTCAAAAGAACTTTTACGCAGTCCGGCGACCCTTGTTCCGTCGCCAGAAACAAAACAGTATCTCCGAATTTATTGACGGCATCCTTAGCCGCCCCATTATCCAGCAGAAGTTTTATGATATCGGAGCGACCGGCGAAAACCGCCAGTTGCAAAGGAGTCACCCCTTTCCAGTTATGGATGTTGACATCGGCATTTCGCCGAACCAATTCACGCACGACCCCGAAATGATGTTCACTAATAGCAATCATCAAGGGCGTGGCGCCTCCCTTGATGGCCGCCTCCAGGTCCGCTCCGCGGGAAATCAAAAGCTTCACGGTTTTTTCATGACCATACCTTACGGCCCTGGACAGGGGACTCCACCCATACATATTCCGCGCATTGACATCCGCCCCGCGGTCAATAAGCGTTTTAACGAGAACGGGATCGCCCAATGTTGAGGCCAGGATGAGAGCGGTATCGTCATACCGGTTTTTAGCATCGACCCTGGCTCCCTTTTTCAGCAGAAGGTGGGCGATCCGATCATGCTTGGCGGCTACAGCAACAATGAGAACGGTACTGCCTTTGGCCGTCCGGGTTTCCAGGTCAGCTCCATTGGCCAGCAACTCCTTGACCTCTTTATAATCTCCCCGATTGCCAGCGGCCAACAAATCGGCATTTTGGTCCGCAAAAGCCGATAAGGGTTGTGCCAGAAAAAAACACAGGAGAAGGGAAATCAAATATCGTTGCTTATTCATAAAAACCTCATGGGACAAAGTTTTCATCATTCGGTGAACAGATTTTTTTCTTTGGGAATACAATAACTCTAACAGCGCAAGCCTTTATATCCCAATAAAATATTGATTTATATACCAAATGATTTTTGTAAATGAGGCTGACCAGGGAGGAAAACGCTTGAAAATCGGCAGGAAAAATAATAAAGAAAATCCGCCGGCCAGGGAGTTTAAAATAGGCCGACGGATCGCAAAAAGGGATGGAATTCAAACTTTCATTCAAATTCCAATATTAAGATAGATTAATTGACAGGTTTATTCCCGATTCTGAAAAAAATCCGGGTTTTAGACGGAAAACGTTCCCACCCAATCAAGTCGAATCATTGGTAGTGTCTCAGTTTAAAATCTTCAAATAGAAGAGAGAATTTTTTTGCCAATAAAAATAATTTAAAAAAATCAATGTTTTTACACTTTCTCCATCACCATATAGTATTATATATAGTACTATATAATTATGCCGAGTGCAGATAAAACTCTTCAAAAAATGAAACAAAATCCTCGTGATTGGAGGATCGAGGATGTCAAATCCGTTGCCGCTCATTATGGTCTTAAAATCAGGAGCCCCGGCGGCAGCCATGTTATATTTATGAAAAAGGGTCTGGCAAAAATCCTGAGTGTTCCGGCCCACAAGCCAACCAAGGGAGTTTATATCAAAAAATTGATTAAGATGATCGAGGAATGAAATGGAAAAGCTGGCAAAAAAATCAAAATACCAGGATCTTATTTATCCTTTTGAGATTCGGCCTCTGACTATGGAGGATGGCGGCGGATATCTCATCACGTTCCCAGACATTCCCGGTTGCATATCGGACGGCGAAACGCCCGAAGAAGCAATTGAAAACGGGAGAGACGCTTTGTGGTGTGTCCTCAAGGTCTTTAAGGAGGAGGGAAAATCGTTCCCGAAGGTGGCAAGCGAATATAGCGGGAAGTTTGTCCAACGAGTACCCAGATTCATACACGCAGAATTAGAAACAACGGCGGCAAGAGAAGGGGTTTCCATGAACTCACTTGTCCAATCTTTTATTTCGCATGGCTTGGGAAGGTCGGCTGTAAAGCAAAGAGTCAGTGCGGCGAAACCAAGAGTGATTAAAAAGGCTAAGGTAAAAGCGAAAAAGAAAAGAGCTTGAATCAGATATCCATGCGACATTAAGGCCGGACCAGTTATTAAGGTGCGGGTGCGGTAGTCCATGGAGTTATTTCTTAGAGCCAAGTACATGCAGTAGAAACCATTTCCTTTTCCTATCCTCCAGGCCCACCTCATCCTTCACTTATCTGGGGGCTCGTATTTTTCAAGGCGTTTTAGAGTTCTGATTAATTGATCCCTTCCCGGTGAGCAACCACACAAAACCTGGATGTGTTGGCAGAAAACCCATCGCACGTCAATATTGGGTCCAGCGTCACGCTGGCCATTGATTTATCTGGATATTTAATGGTAAGCTCAAATCAAAGCGTGGGGAATAATTTTTCATCATCAGGAATATTATCTTTTTTCATGGGCTTTTCTCTGAATAAATCAACGAATCCGCCACAAGCGGACGCGGTATCCGAAAAGGATTTTCATTTAATAGCCATAGCAAGCTATGGGAAATAAAACCCACTGGTGGGATTGAATGGGATCGAAGAAATTCAAACTCGCGGTGCTGGTTTCGGGACAAGGAACAAACCTGCAAGCCATTATCGACCAAATTGAACAAGGAACTCTCGCCGCCGAAATTCCCATCGTCATCAGTAACGCCAAGGAAGCTTTTGCCCTTGAACGGGCCAAAAATCACGGGATAAAACCCGTCTTCCTGGACCCCAAATCTTATTCAGGCAAGGAGGAATTTGACCGGGCATTGAAAGACCTGTTGCGGGCCGAAGCCGTTGACCTCGTTTGCCTCTCCGGGTTCATGCGGATTCTTGGGAAAGCCTTCATAAATAGTTTTGCGGGAAAAATCATTAACATTCACCCTTCACTGCTTCCCGCTTTTCCAGGATTACACCCACAACAGCAGGCCCTGGAACATGGCGTCAAGTTTTCGGGATGCACGGTGCATTTTGTCGATGAGGGGGTTGACAGCGGACCGATTATTCTTCAGAGCGTCGTCCCCGTATACGATTCGGACGATGAGGAGGCATTGTCCAAGCGCATTTTGGAACAGGAACACATTATTTATCCGAGGGCCATTCAACTGATGGTTGAAAACCGCCTCACAGTATCGGAACGAAAAGTCACGCAAAAGAAAAATTGATCTCACTCAGCTCTGGTTATCGTTATGAATAAAATACTTGCTTGCCTAATCACTCTGATTTTTGCAGGCGGTACCCTGAACGCCGCCGCCAGTGAAGAACAAGAGGCGCTTGACGCCATTCAAAAGCAATACGAGTCCGTTAAAACAATCACTGCCCGGTTCGTACAAAAATCGTATGTTAAAACCATGAACCAAACCCTGGAAGCCAGGGGCAAGGTGCAAATCAAAAAACCGGGGAAAATGAAGTGGGTTTACAACGCCCCGGAGCCTCAGGTGCTGGTGAGCAACGAAAAGATTCTCTGGTTATATATCCCCGACGAGGGGCAAGTGACCAAGGTTCCCGTAGAAAGTATTTATTCCTCCAATACCCCGGCCCTGTTTCTTGCCGGTAAGGGAAAATTAACAGATTCCTTCGACGTCATAAAAGTATCAAAGGAAAAAGGCCTGATCACCGTCGTTCTCATTCCCAAAGAGGAAGACAACGCCGTCGACCGGTTGGTGCTGGTGGCGAATAGTAAAAGCTACCAAATCGTTGGATCAACCGTGTATGATAAATTGGGAAACAAAACAGAAATCAATTTCAGCGATATCCGGATAAATGAGAAAATTCCGGAATCTACCTTCCAGTTCGAAGTCCCCGAAGGCGTCGAGTTGCTGGACTATACCTCGAAAAAATAAACGACTCTGCCGCAAGCAGACGGGGTGCCCGACAAAAGTTTTCATTATTAAAGCCGTGTCAAGACACGGGGTATAAAACCCGCTTGTGAGAATAAATCCTGTCAGGAAACCATCCCATGAGGATTTCTAGTAATTCGATATTTTTCTGTCAGGCAACTCGCGGACCCTTATTTCATAAGGGCCGCTCATGGCCAGGCACCCATTTTTAGAGATGACCTAATGTTTGAATTATCATTTATCAGCCCGGATGCCATATTTCAATTCGGGTTCAAAATGCTGGCCTTTCTGGGCGGCCTGGCGGCCTTGATTTTTGTCCATGAATTGGGGCATTTTTTAGCCGCCCGCAAATTTGGAGTGGTGGTGGAAAAGTTTTCCCTTGGCTTTGGACCAAAAATTATCAGTTACAAATCGGGAGGAACAGAATTCCTGCTTTCCGCCATCCCGCTTGGCGGATACGTGAAAATGAAGGGAGAAGATTATGAAGCCGATTCCCGGAATCAGGAGGGTTCGTTTGCCGCCGCCCCGGTCCTGCACCGTCTGGCCATCGCCTTTGCGGGTCCGTTATTCAACATCCTGTTTGCGATTGCTATTTATTGGGTGGTTTACCTTGTGGGAGTACAAACCCTGGGCCTGGTCACGGGAAACATCAGACCAGAATCTCCCGCTCTGGCGGCTGGCCTGCAAATCGGCGATAAGATTGTCGAAATCGACGGCAAACAAGTCAAATTTTGGGATCAATTGCAAAAAATTGTCCACGCCTCTCCGGGGAAATCACTCGATTTCAAGGTCGAAAGAGGATCCTCCCTGTTAAATTTTGCTATCACCCCCGTTTCAGAAGAAACCACAGACCTTTTCGGTGACAAAAAAACCGTCGGTCTCATCGGCATCACACCGCTGGTACAAAACATAACTTATGTCAAGGAAGGCTCCGCCGCCGACCGGGCAGGATTGCAGGTTGGCGACCAACTTCTTAAAGTCGATGGCAAACCTATTTTCGGCTGGGGCGATCTCAAACCCGCGGCGGTGGACCAACCCGGTAAGGAACTGGACTTTCGTATTTTACGGGAAGGTCAGGAAATCATCATAGCTTTGACTCCGGAACCCAAGGAGATTGAGGATGAGCAAGGCAAAAAAGTGGAAATCGGAGTCATCGGCATTGGCATGAGCGGTGAGATGGTTGAGGAAAGCTATGGGGTTTTTGGCGCCATCGAGCGCTCCCTCGAGGAAACAGGACGGTTGATTTACCTGATCGCGGTCAGTATCAAAAAAATGGTCGTGGGGTCGATTCCGGCTGACAGCATTGGCGGTCCTATTTTGATCTTCCAAGTTTTTGGCGACCGAGCTGAACAGGGGTTCAACGAACTCATCCGGATAACGGCCTTGTTGAGCATCAATCTGGGCCTCCTGAATCTTTTGCCAATACCGGTCCTGGACGGAGGGCACATATTCTTTTTCCTCATTGAGATGGTCAAAGGAAAGCCTTTGAGTGAAAGAAGCCGCGAACGGGCGCAACAGGTCGGTATTTTCATGTTGCTCAGTCTGATGGTCTTAGCTTTTTACAACGATATCATGCGGATCATCGGCTAAAATTACAGGAATTTGAATTAGACGATTCCCAACAGGTTGCAGAATAAGTATATTCAAGGCACTATTTACTTGATGTCATGCTGAGCCTGTCGAAGCATGAGCCTATTTTTAACCTTTTGTCCCCCTTCGACAAGCTCAGTCAGGGTGACACCCTGAGGCAATTTTAAATACTTATTCAGCAACCTCTGTAAAAACACATCCATGATGGACACTCATGCCCGGCTTGAAGATCTGAAAGCGGTGGCCGCGAAGCTTTCCATAGAAATTGAATTCGGGAATTTCGCGGACGATGACTTCCCCATAGAAAGCGGGTTTTGCAGGGTGAAGGGGAAAAACCTTATCATCCTGGATAAAAAGCTTCAGCCGGAAAGCCAGGCGGAAATTATTCTGAAGGCATTGGAACATTTTGAACTGGAAACGATTTATGTTCCGTCGTGGATTCGGGAACAACTGGAAAAAACACAATGAACGACCATACCACAAGCGGCCAGCTCCTCCGCGGAGGGCGCTCGCCCCGCGAGGGGGAAAATTCCTCACGCCGTGCAGCCAGCCTGTGGGTTGGAGTAAATATTTACGTGCAGTGCGTTTTTGAAGAATCAATAGTTTCCAAATAATCCCAAGGGCTCGCGAACTAAGTGAGCGGAGCCTTAAACTTATCCTCCCCGTGTAACGGGGTCCTCCCCTGTAAGGGGTACCCATGACACTGGCAAATAACACACTCCCTGAAATACGTCGCGGAAAGTTGAAATCCCTTTTACGGGAAGGCAAAACCGTGCGCGTTCTGGAAGCGCACAACGGACTGAGCGGAATCGTTGCCAACGATGCGAAGGTCGAAGGCATCCTAGAAGACGCCAAAGTGGCCCGCGAGTTCGACGCTATTTGGGAAAGCAGTCTGACCGATTCCGCTTCCAAGGGTCACCCCGATATTGAAGTGGTCAGTTTCGACTCCCGCCTGCACACCATCCAGGAAATTCTGGCGGTCACTTCCAAACCCCTAATAGTCGATGGAGACACCGGCGGCGACGCCAACAACTTTGAATACATGGTGTCCAAGCTGGAACGGGCGGGCGTTTCGGCGGTCATCATTGAAGACAAGGTGTTTCCCAAACGAAACAGTCTCGAAGCGGGAACGCAACAGACGCTGGCGGACCCTGATGTGTTCGCCCAAAAAATTAAACGCGGAAAAAATGTTTTGTCCACCGAAGATTTTATGATCATCGCCCGCCTGGAAAGCCTCATCGCCGGCAAGGGACTGGAGGACGCGCTGGCAAGGGCAAAAACTTATCTGCTTGCCGGGGTGGATGGAATCATGATCCACTCCAAATCCAAAAACCCGGAAGAGATTCTGCAATTTGCGCAAAGCTACCGTCACCTGCTCCGTGAACTCGATCTGGACAAACCGCTCGTTTGCGTTCCCACCACCTACAACACCATCACCGAAGAGGAATTGAGCGCCGCCGGGTTCCGCATCATCATATACGCTAATCACCTGCTGAGAGCCGCCTATAAATCCATGATCGAAGTTTCCAAGACCCTTTTGCTCAACCAGAGGTCCTTTGAAGCGGACCCTTTATGCGCTTCGGTGCGGGAAATTTTCAAAGCCGTGGGGTTTCTGGACATTAAAGAAAAGGACCAACAGGACGAGCAGTTGGCCAACATCCCTGTCATCATTCCCGCCGCCGGAGAAGACCCTATCTTAAAGCCGCTTCTCAACGGCAAACCCAAAGCCATGATGGAAATCGCCGGGACAACCCTCCTGCAACGGCAGATCAGCACTTTAAATCAGGCCAACCTCACCGACATCACCGTCGTCGCCGGATATGCCCATGACCAGATGAAAGCAGAGAGCGTGGCTATTTTAAACAATGCGGATTATAAAAACGGCTCGATGTTACACAGTATCTTCACTGCCAGGGAAAAAATGAACAACGGATTTCTCATGCTATATTCGGACATCCTCCTGGAAAACCACATTATCACCCAGCTGATGGACTGCAAGGAAGACATCGTGCTGGTGGCGGATAACACCATTCAATACCAGCGGGCAGAGGAGGGAAAGGTTCTGGATTTCATCATCAGCAAGAACAAACGTCCACCCAGCAGGAGGCGGATAAGCGTCGTTTACGATAATATCCTTGCCAAGATCGGCAACAAGATCAATCCAGAAACCGCGACGCACGAGTTCATCGGCCTAGGCAAATTCTCCAAAACCGGGGCGGAACAATTTATCCAAACCTACAAGGATTGCGTACAAAACTATAAAGGGAAGTTTCAAGAGGCGGACGACATCGCCCGATTCACATTCACAGACTTGATCCAGGAAATGATCGACCGGGGATTCGTCATCAATTTCCTGGAGATTCATCAGGGCTGGCTGGAAATTCATCGTGAAGAAGACATTGCCCTTGCCAACAAATTCCTGTAAAACAACATCCTTCATTTGAAGTAGGCAGGCTGGAAAGCCTGCCCTACTAAATATACCGTGTTTAGCACTAGCCACTTCGCGTCATTGCGAGCAAAGCGAAGCGATCCAGAGTCTCTGGATCACCGCGCCGCTGATAGCGGCTCGCGATGACGAGAATTACGGTTCTCCGGGCTGGTGAGCGTAGCGAGCGTCAGCCCTCCTGCGTAGCAGGCTGTTCCTCCCGCGTAGCGGGGAAGAAAGAAGTTTTATGCGTTACTCGAAGATGTTTATTCCCACGCTCAAAGAATCTCCTGCCGATGCGGAGGTCGTCAGCCACAAATTGATGGTGCGGGCAGGAATGATCCGTCAGGTGGCATCAGGGATTTATTCCATTCTCCCCCTGGGACTCCGGGTACTCAGAAAAGTCGAACAGATTATCCGCGAAGAAATGAACCGCATTGACGGTCAGGAAACCTTCCTTCCCAGCATCCAACCCGCCGAGCTATGGCAGGAAAGCGGCAGATGGGATTTTTATGGCAAAGAGCTTTTAAGATTCAAGGATCGTCATGGCCGGGAATTCTGCTACGGCCCCACCCACGAGGAAATCATCACCGATATTGTGAGAAAAGAGGTCAAGTCCTACAAGAAGTTGCCGCTGATTTTGTACCAAATCCAAACCAAGTTCAGGGATGAGGTCCGACCCCGATACGGCATCATGCGCGGACGCGAGTTCATGATGAAGGACGCCTACAGCTTTCACGCCGATGACGCGTCTGCCAGGGAAACTTATCAAAAAATGGCCGGCGCCTATGCAAACATATTCAAACGGTGCGGGTTGAGATTTAAAATGGTCGAAGCCGATTCCGGAACCATCGGCGGAAATTTATCCCATGAGTTTGCCGTTCTGGCAGAGTCGGGAGAAGATCACATAGGATTTTGTGATTCCTGCGATTACGCCTCCAATTTAGAACTGGCCGAAGCCAAAGCCCCCTCCCCCGATGATGACAACCCCAAATTGGATGATTTGAAGGAGATTTCCACTCCCGGTAAAAAATCCGTTAAAGAAGTTGCCGAGTATTTATCCGTCTCCTCCAAGCAGATCGTTAAAACCATTGTGCTCGATTCCGATCAGGGCCTGATCGCCGGTCTGGTGCGCGGCGACCGCGAAATCAACCCCACCAAACTAAAAAACCTGATTGGCGCGGAATGGGTTCGCCCTGCGGACGCAAAAACGATATCCGAGGAAACCGGTATCCCCTGCGGGTTTGTCGGGCCCGTGGGATTAAAATTGAAAGTTTATGCCGATCGGGAAGTCGGGGCGTTGAAAAATTTCGTCACCGGAGCCAATAAAACAGACGCCCATTTCACTGGAGTTCAGATAAACCGGGACTTCCAGGCCGAAAAGATCGCCGATATCCGTAAGGTGATGGAGGGCGAACCCTGTCCGCGATGCCCCTCGGGAACCTACCAGGTGAAACGCGGCATTGAAGTGGGCCACATTTTCATTTTGGGAACCAAATACAGCAAATCCATGAAAGCCTTGTTTCTCGATCCGAACGGAAAGGAAAGACCAATGGTTATGGGGTGTTACGGAGTAGGCGTGGGGCGGACCGCCGCCGCCGCCATTGAGCAGAATCATGACGAAAAGGGAATCATTTGGCCGGTTCCCATCGCCCCTTTTGCGGTTCACATCATCCCGACAAATTATTCCCAGGAAGCCGTAAAAAATGCCAGTGATTCGGCCTACAGGAATTTACAGGAGAAGAATATTGAGGTTTTGCTCGACGACCGGCCTGACCGGCTGGGAGTCAAGTTAAACGACGCCGATCTTCTGGGCATCCCTTTGCAAATAATTATTGGCCCCAAAAATCTTGAGGCCGGAAAAGTGGAAATAAAGATAAGGAAAACAAACACATCTGAACTTCACGATTTCCCCGGAGTTCTGGAAAATATTCCTGCGATTTTGAATGGCCTGCTTTCCTGATCTATCTGCGGTATGGCGAAAATTTCCCTTGCAACGCAAGGACCCTTTTAGTAAAATTCTATTTGAAATTTATAGCTCGTAGGCGGAATGCGGGTTTTTTAACCCGCATTTTTTTTTACCATCGGCGGAGCGATAATTGATAAAATTCCTTTAGTGGAGGGCGAATTTACTCACGCCGTTCCTCGCGGGAGGGGCAACTGCTCACAACGATCAGCGTTCTCTCGTTTGGGTTGGAAGTTTTTTCGTCCCCAAGTACACTTGATACGGATCGTAAATTATCCTCTTGCTGTTGATGACTATGACTAAAACCTCGGTTATAGATTCCATCATTGAGATAGTTGAACCCGTCATTAATGACGAAGCCCTGGACTTGGTGGATGTGGAATACAAAAAACTGGGCAAAACATGGACTTTGCGAATCTTTATTGATAGTGATCAGGGAGTTACCGTGGATGACTGTAAAAAAGTCAGCCGTCAAGTTGGAGACATGATAGAAATTGACGATCTTATCTCCAACCCTTTTGTCCTGGAGGTCTCGTCACCGGGTTTGGACAGGCCTTTAAAAAAGGAAAAAGATTTTTTGCGATTTAAGAACAAAGCGATAAAGGTTAAAACATTTTCTCCCATGGAAAACCGAAAAAATTTTCGCGGGACTATCCAGGACTGTAAAAACAAAATCCTTTTTCTGGATGAAGAGGGCGTATCCATAGAAATTTCTCTGGATAAAATTTCACAAGCCAAACCAATCATTGAATTTTAAGACTTGAACCATGAGCTCCGAAACCACCAGCCTGCTTGAACAAATCGCCCGTGAAAAGGGCCTGGAAAAAAGCGTTTTGATCGACGCCCTGAAAGCCGCGGTGGAAGCCGCCGCCCGCAAGCGCATGCCCATGGTCAAAGAACTCCACAGCGAGTTCAATGAAGAAACCGGCGAAGTTGAAATCTTTGCCGAAAAAACCGTCGTGGAAGAAGTCGCTCAGCCTGACGAGGAAATAAGCCTGGAGGAAGCCCAGTCAATAGCTCCGGAGGTGGAACTTGGCGAACAGGTGCTGGTGCAACAGGTTTTGCAGGACTATGGAAGAATCGCCGCCCAACTGGCAAAACAAGTCATTATTCAGAAAGTGCGTGAGGCGGAAGTCGATGTTATTTTCAACGACTTTAAAGATAAAAAAGGTGAACTGATTAATGGCATCATGCAACGGCACGAGCATGGAGACCTTATTGTCGATCTTGGAAAAGCAGAAGGAATTTTGCCCCGGCGGGAGCAGGTGTTTCGGGAAACATTCAACCGTGGAGAACGCATTCGCGCCTACATCCTGGATATACGGAAAACTTCAAAAAATGCTATGGTCATCCTGTCGCGGACCCACACAGGGTTGATCCAGCGTCTCTTCGAGATGGAAGTTCCGGAAATCAGCGAAGGCATGGTCGATATCATGGGCATTGTCCGGGAGCCCAACGGACGCACCAAGATCGCTGTCAAAACCAACGATCGGGACATTGACGCCGTAGGCGCCTGTGTAGGAATGCGGGGGATGCGGGTCCAATCTATCGTCCAGGAACTGCGCGGAGAAAAAATTGATATCGTCGAATTCTCCGAGGACCCTGAGGTGTTTATCAGAAACGCACTCAGCCCGGCTAAAATATCCCGGATCATCGTCAACGAGTCCGAAAGACATATGACCATCATCGTAGCGGATGATCAGATGTCCCTTGCCATTGGCAAAAAGGGACAAAATGTGCGCCTTGCCGCCAAGCTGGTCAAATGGAGAATAGATATCAAAGGCCAGGGAGAAGCTGTTGACCTAGGGGCATCGTCGGGGCTCTTTGCGCCCAAAAAACCTGTCGATGGAGCAGACTTTTTGGACCTGGTTAAGGAGACCAAGGGGTTGGGCGAAAAAATCATGGCCGCTCTCTTTGCCGGCGATGTCGTATCCTTTGATAGGGCATTGAATCTGGGGATGAAGGGATTGACCGCATTGCCCGGCATTGGCCCCAAAAAAGCCACGGCCATTCTCAAACTGGCTGAAGAGCACAAAAGCAAACCTCTTGAAGAACCTCAAGTTGAAACTCCTTTGGAAGGCGAAAAATCCGAGGCTCCTGAAAGTTCCGAAGGATTGATCGACGATGCGGCAAAAGCAAAAGAAGAGACAAGTGAAGATGCCGTCGTGGAATCTGAAGCGAGGGAAGCGACCGCCGAAGAGGATGAAGATCATGATATTCCGGTCGATGAACTCGCGAATATTGACCCCAACGTAATAGAAATATTAAAACAAAACGAATTTCAAACTCTTGAGGAACTGTCGGTCACTCCGCTGGAAGAACTGCTGGCCATTGCAGGTATTGATGAGGAGATTGCCAAATCAATCCTTGAGCAGGCTAAACAGCGGATAGGTGATCTGGATTAGTTCGACCAGCCGATGGGCTGGATCAAATATTAACGCACTAGGAATTTATGGCTTTTCGGGGCTCGTGAGCAAAGTGAGCGGAGCCTTAAACTTTCCCCCTCGCGGGAGCGAGTTGTGACGCCGTTTTTGAATTATAAGGAGATATTAGTTGGCAAAAATTCGCATAAATAAATTAGCGTTGGAGCTCAATATTCAAAATGACCAGATTATTGATGCCTTGCATGAAAAAGACATCCCGGTCAAAAATTATATGAGTTCCATTGAGGGAGAAACCGCAGATTTTATCCGTGAGTTGTTCGATCCTGAGTTTGCCGCCGTCAACATGAAAGCTAAAGCGGTCAAGGCAAAAATAAAAATCACTATAAAAACCGCCGCGAAAAAAGTAATCAAGGCCCCCGTCAAAGCAAAAGCCAAAACCGTAATAAAAGCAGAACCAAAGACAACTGCTAAAACAGCTATCAAGAAAAAATTCTCCTCGGAAAAAAGTGAACTCACACCTCTTTTAGACCTAAAACCCACAACCAGGATAATCTCCAAAACGGAAAAACCCACTGAAATAAAAGCCGTCGCGGAAGCAGAACCAGCGAAAGCACCAAAAAAACATGGTTTGAAAATCGTCAAAAAGGAAGACAAGCCTAAAGCGGCGGCAAAAAAACCAAAAGCCGCTCCAAAACCTGCCAAGGAAAAAACCAAAAAGCCCAAACCTGTCCGAGAAAAATCCCAACCTCCGGTGGCAGCAAAAGAACCTCCTCCAACAGAACCGCAAGAAGTAGAAGAGGAAACTTTTGAAACCGTGGAAATTCCTCCCAATATTCATGTTCGTGACTTGGCTGATAAACTGAAGTGCGCTGCCAACGACATCATCATGAATTTAATGGGCCTGGGAATCATGACCACGATCAACCAAAGCCTCGATTTTGATGTCGCCAGCAAAGTGGCGGACCAGCGAGGGTTTGAGGTAATACTGGTCACACCGGAATCAGAAATAGGTTTTGAAGAAGAAGAGGAAGACTTGGAAAAAGACCGGGTTCACAGGGCTCCCATTGTGACGATCATGGGACATGTGGATCACGGGAAAACTTCCCTGTTGGATGCCATCCGGGAAACCAACCTGGCAAAACAAGAAGCAGGCGGTATCACCCAGCATATAGGCGCTTATCAGGCTAAAATCAAAGGATCGCTTATCACGTTTCTTGACACTCCGGGTCATGAAGCGTTCACTGCCATGCGTGCCCGTGGCGTTCAGGTGACGGATATTGTCGTTCTCGTCGTCGCGGCGGATGATGGGATCAAACCGCAGACCAAAGAAGCCATCGACCATGCCAATGCGGCAGGTGTTCCCATTTTGGTGGCGATCAACAAAATTGACAAGGCCGACGCCAAACCCGATGAGGTTAAAAAACAACTGGCCGATCAAGGATTGTTGCCGGAAGATTGGGGTGGACAAACCATTTTCACGGAAGTCTCCGCTTTGCAAAAAACCGGGATCGACCATCTTTTGGAAATGATTCTATTGCAGGCGGAAATCATGGACCTCAAGGTTAATCCCAAGGTGAAAGCCAGAGCTGCGGTCATAGAATCAAAGCTGGATAAAGGACGGGGACCTGTTGCCACACTGATCATACAAAAAGGAACGTTAAAAATTGGCGATCCATTCATTGTGGGGTGCTATTTTGGCAAAGTCCGGGCTCTTATAAGTGACAATGGCAGTAAAATCTTGCAAGCGCCCCCTGCCACCCCCGTGGAAGTGGTCGGGCTTCCCGACGTTCCCCAACCCGGCGATGAATTCATGGTGGTACAGGATGAAAAGAAAGCGCGCCAGCTCAGCAATTTAAAACTGCAACGGCAAAGAGAATCCATCCTGGCGCAATCCTCTCGTATCACTATGGACGACCTGCATCAGCAAATCGTCGAAGGAAAAATTAAAGAACTCAACCTGATTATCAAGGCCGATGTTCAAGGGTCGATCCATGCGGTGCAAGAAGCATTTTCAAAACTGGAATCCGATGAAGTCCGCATCAAGGTGATTCATGATGGGGTGGGAGGCATCACCGAATCTGATGTTCTGCTCTCAACCGCTTCCAATGCCATCATTATTGGATTCAATGTGCGGCCAACAGATAAAGCCGCCCAGCTCGCCGCAAGGGACAATGTCGATATTCGTCTTTACAATATTATTTATGACGCCATTGATGACATGAAAAAAGCCCTGGAAGGCCTTTTGGAACCCAAGTTCACGGAAAGAACTATCGGCAAGGCCGAGGTACGGGAGGTCTTTACGATTCCAAAGGTGGGTACCATTGCCGGATGCCATGTGGTTTCAGGAAAAATAGAGCGCCTGCTGGACGCAAGGCTTATCCGCGACAGCGTCGTTGTTTATCAGGGAAAAATCGCTTCCATAAGACGGTTTAAGGAAGATGTGAAAGAAGTCCTCTCAGGATATGAATGCGGCATCTCTTTGGACAAATATCAGGATGTGAAACAGGGAGATATTATTGAGCCGTTCATCCTCGAAGAGGTGACGTGATTGCAGGGTTCCTCTAAAAATTCAGCCCGGACTATGAGCCAACCCTTATTTTAAGGGGTTGGCGATTGCAAAGGCCAAAAAATATTAATTTTTAGAAATCCCCTGTAGAATAAATTTCAAACGAGTGTTTCATGAAGGTCGTTTGTTGCTCTATCAAGTTTTTTCTGCACGGAAATAATTCGTTAAAGGGAAAACGGCGGATCACCAAATCGATCAAGGACCGGGTCAAGAACAAATTCAATATCTCCATTGCGGAAATTGGAGATCAGGATGTTTGGCAAAACCTGCATATTGGAATTGTCGCTGTGGGCTCGGATCATAAATACCTGGATGGATTGATGAGCAAGGTCGTGGAATCAATAGATAAAATGAATTTGGCCGAAATTACCGATTGCCAGATTGAAACGATCCATCTGGGCACCCTCAATCCAAAATGAATACAGGAATTATAGCGCCATGCGGTTCAAGCGATCCGAAAGAATCCAGGAACTCCTTCTGGAAGAGATTTCCAAGTTGGTTCACCATGGATTGAAAGATCCAAGAATCGGGTTTGCCACCATCACTCAGGTGGATGTCACTGACAATCTCAAACACGCAAATATTTATGTCAGTGTCATGGGAACGGATGAGGAAAAGGAAAACACCATGGATGGCTTGATAAGCGCTAAAGGATTTATCCGCAAGTTTCTGGGAAAAAACCTTTATTTGAGGTACATCCCGCAACTCGATTTCAAGCACGACGATACCCAGAACCGGGTGGATAAAATATCAAAAATTCTAAGGGATCTGCACCTTGAATAAAGTGGTAAATTTGTATAAACCCCGGGGACCATCCTCTTTCAAGATGGTTTTGTCGGTAAAAAAAATTCTTGGCGTCAAAAAAGCAGGCCATATCGGAACGCTGGACCCGATGGCCGAAGGCGTTCTACCCATCTGCATCGGCAAATCGACCCGGATCATTCAGTTCCTATCTTCCCTGCCAAAGGTTTACACCGCTGAAATGGTGCTGGGCACCTCCACGGACAGCCAGGACGCCACGGGCAAAGTAACGGCGGCGGGAGGAAACCCGGAAAACATTTCTGAAGCGCAGATTCGTTCCGTTTTCAAGAGCTTCCTGGGCAAGCAAAACCAGATTCCCCCTATGTTTTCAGCCAAAAAGAAACAGGGAATTCCACTTTACAAATTGGCCAGAAATGGTATTACTATCGAAAGAAAGCCTGTTCCCATCCAGATTTATTCCCTCGAATTTCTGAAAAAAGAGGAAAACCGGGTTAGCTTTGAAGTCCAATGTTCTGCGGGAACTTATATACGAACGCTTTGCTACGATGCCGGTCAGAAAATGGGCTGTGAAGCCCATATGGGCCGCTTGGTCAGAAATCGGGTTGGGCACTTTGATCAGGAAACATCTCTGACCCTGGAAGTATTGGAAGCGGCGGTTGCAGATGAAAGTATAGCCAGCAAATTGATTCCTGTAGAGAAGGCCCTCAACTTTCTTCCGGAAATCCGCATCAAAGAGAGTTTTGTCGATTCCATCGCCAATGGTATCGCGCCCTCAAAATCCTCTTTAGAGACTATTCCCAACCGATTTCAACCAGGGATGAATCTAAGGGTTTCCCATATCGACAGCCATTTGCTCGCCATTGCGGAACCCGTTGTCGATCAGGATGCTTATGCCCGGCTTGCCCCGGAGGACGTGGCTTTTAAACTGAAACGAGTGCTGATTTAATCATTTTAGAACGCTGAAGGAAGATTGGAATGTTTTCGCAAGGAAGTTCGACTCCTCTGCGGAGGGCGAGTTTGCTCACGCCGTGCAAAGTTTTTTTGGGTTCGTGAGCGAAACGCCAGCGTAACAGTGAACCCAATATTTACATGCGATGGGTTTAAGGTTTTTTAGGGCTGGTGAGCGAAGCGAACGGAGCCTTAAAATTTCCCCCTCGCGGGAGCGAGCTTTTCTGCGAAAACATTCAGCAATCGTCTTTCAGCATGTTTTCCCATTTAGGAGAAAAAGAACATGCCGTTAAACAAGGAAGTAAAAACAACCATCATTTCGGATTACAGAAAACATGAGACGGATACCGGTTCGTCGGAAGTTCAAATCGCCATTT
>JADFGI010000161.1 GCA_022567815.1 Nitrospinota bacterium | reverse complement strand
AAATATTCTTTAATTTCGAAATACCGCGAACAAAATAGCACCAATAATTAAAACAAAAAGAATAATTATGGAAATGTCTCTTCTTCTAGGACCAACACCTTCTTTTTTCATTGTTCTGCGCCAGAGATGTTCACATTCGAAATGCTGTTGAAACACCTCCTTAGTATCTGGTCCGAGAAAAGAAATTATGACAGAGCAGGAATTTGCTCCCTTATCTCTGTCTTCAATATTTCCGGCTAAATGATTCCAAGCAGAAATAAAGGATGAACTTGCTATGAAATGCTGTATTTGCGATTTTTCATGGTCATTTAGAGGAATTATCTCTCCTATCTTAGATTCCCAAATTGTGCGCTGACCGGCTTTTATTACATTCCGAAAAATTTCGTATACTGCAGCTACTTTCCTAGGATGCTCCTCAATGGCGCATTCTTGCATTGCAATATGCTCAGATATTCTTCTTAGAACTTCTTTCTTGTTCATATGAATCCTGCGATTGATGAAACAGACGCCGGTTATGCTGTGGATGTATCAGCGTTACGCTCGCAAAGCAATTCGGGCATCTGTGGGGGGATGTTAAGCCCCCGCCATGGCAGTCCAGTCTTCTGGTTGAAATCTTATTTCCCTGTTATCTTCTTTCATGGGAAGATTGGATACCAGAGTTTTAATAACTAGCATCACACTTGGAGATTTCTGCATTGCATCCGATTTCTTTGAAAAGAAGAAAAGCCTTATATGCTTGTCTCTATCAGGTTTCATCTCTAAACCTGAATTCTCCCACCTTGAAATAGAGACGCGCGTCACCCCTAATGCTTCAGCAAATTTTTCAGAGGTGTACCCCAACATTTTTCTTAAATATTTAACTTCCTTTCCCATTAACGGGGTAGGTTTCAATATCAGGATGAATGCAATTAATTTATGCAAATCATCTGTTGAGGGTATAGCTACTTCCTCTTCTCCGCACTTAGAACATTTGTACCTGGTAATATTTCCCAATACAATATCGTCCAAACCTGATTCTAAATACCTGTAATCCCCATGAATCTTTTTCATGGCCCCACCGCATTCAATGCATTTCATGGCTTAGACCTCCCTTTACCACTATCCATTACGGTGATTATTCGTATGGTTTTTTTGTTCACAATGTTAAAAGCTATTTTTATCACCAGTTTTGAATTCTCCATACGATAAACCATATCCCCTGTTTTAATATGAGGCTCTGGCGAATCGTACACAAAACCACATCGGGATAATTCCATCAAATCATTAGCGTCAATATCCCTTTCCTTCATCCGTGCTTTAGCGTATTTGGGATAAATGACAGTGCCACCCTTATCAAAGGCGGCATGGAAGATTGCTCTGGCTTCCTCTTTTGACGGATGTTTTTTGGGTTTCTTTGTAGTCATTACTAGTGTATCAAAATGTTACACAATGATACAGGACCAAATTGACAATAGCAATAAAATGTTATGTAGGTATGGAGGGTTACATCCGATAATCATAAAGACTATAAAAACAATAATTTATCTCAAACTACCTTATACCCCCTTATGAGTGTGCAGGAAGTACCAGGTAGGGCGATTATCGGCATGTGGAAGACTCGCGGTTTAATGTTATCCCCTAGGGACCCCGACGGACCCGGCTTTCTTAGCAAGACTCTTCGTTTAACCATCCGGTTTTTTTGAAAATTTCAACCTTTTGGTAATAGCGAAAAATAAAAAACCGGGAGCCCATGCGGACCCTCGGCATTTAATACTTTGAAACATGAAAATCGAATAAGTCTCTCTATGCTTTTATATCTTCACCTCCTAATAAGAATTATTAAGAATTATCAGGTAGTCCTATTAGGGTTTTATTGCTCGCCCATAATAATAAGGTAAAAGACAAGCATCAGAGTGGGTAAACGATTTGTTTTTAACTAGTTGGGGTTCTTGAAAGATAAGTAAGAGGATCCCTTGGAACCCGAAATGTCCCTGAGGGTGGTTGGCTGGTTAATCGCTCGATTCAATCTCTTCCGCATCATCTTCCGTTTCGTTTTCCTGGAGAAAACGTTCTTTCAGGGCGTGCAGGTCTTTTTTATTCCGGGTCATGCTTTTTAAAAGATGTTTGATATCCCTATCCGGAAACAGGGCGTTAAGATCGGTCTCTGAATCGGGAAAAAGGAGGTTCAGGTCGATCTCCTTTTCCACCGGCTCGGCAGGATTTGAAGGCGCTTCGCCCTCACCTTCTGGAACGGATGGGGATGGGTCGGGAATGGATTGTTTCTCTTCGCTCATTTTAGCAACCTCCTCTCAATTTCCCTGCTTGCCTAAAAGGGAATTATTTTTTGCGAATGAACGACCCTGCCGCAAGCGGACGGGGTATCCGACAGTAGTTTTTATCTAAAAACGCGTGGCAAGCCACGGGGAATTAAACCCACTGGTGGGGTTAAAATCTCGCCAGCCAAATACCGAGAAAAACAGCCCCAGTGAGAGTGGCTAAAATCATTTGGCCCAGGGTTTTCATCTTTTTCAAGGTGGCGGGAACCAGTTCCCTGTTCTCAGGGCTCAAGTCCAGATTAGCGATACGCGCACGCAGGGTGAAGGTTTGGTAAACACTGAGAAACAGCGCGGTGACCACAAACACCATCTTGACCCCGAACAGATTATAGTAACCGGGAGCCAGGTCCACCTGCCGGGTATAGTTGGCAAGCAAATAATAGATGCCGGTGCCAATGAGGATCAAAACCGCGGCCAGGACCGTCGGCGCCAGAATCTCCAGAGCTTTATAGGACACCGAATGTTCCTCCGGTATTTTCTGTTGCGGCAGTTTTTCCATGATCGGCAAAAAGAACAGCAGACAATAGGCCAGACTTCCCACCGCAACCGCCGCCGCCATCAGGTGGATGAAAATGAGTACATTATTTCCCATGTTTTTTGGTCGCCCGTTACACGGGAGGATAAGTTTAAGGCTCCGTTCGCTTCGCTCACGAGCCCCGAGAATCCATAGGTTAAAAAGAAACTATTAATTCCTCAAAAACCCATAGCACGTTAACACTGGGTCCAGCCCCAGGCTGGTTATTTTCCGCCCCTGGCCTCCTGTTCCAGAAAATTGACGAGAAGCCGAACGCCGAATCCGGAAGCGCCTTTGGGAATATAAGGTTTTTTCGCGCCCCAGGAAGTACCCGCGATGTCCAGGTGAGCCCAGGGTTGGTCGCCCGCGAACGGTTTTAAAAAAGCCGCACCCATCGTGGTTCCGGCTCCCACTCCCGGCGAGGCGATGTTTTTAAGATCTGCGATATCGCTTTTGGTGGCTTTATCGTGCTCGTCCCAAAGCGGCAATTGCCACAACCTTTCCCCAGTGAGGGTTCCGCTGGCTTTTAAATTATCGATCAGACCCTCATCGGTTCCCAGCACACCGGCGGCGAAATTGCCGAGAGCCATGATAACGGCCCCTGTCAAAGTCGCAAGGTCGATAACCGCACGCGGTTTGAAACGGGCCGCATAACTCAAAGCGTCGGCGAGAATCAACCGGCCTTCCGCATCGGTATTAAGCACCTCGATGGTTTTTCCGGACATGGCCGTTAAAATATCCCCCGGCTTGATGGCGGAACCACCCGGCATGTTTTCCACGGAGGGGATCAGGCCGACAACGTTGATCGGTAATTTCAGGCTCGCCACCGCTTGCAGGGTCCCCATCGTCACCGCTCCACCCGACATGTCCATCTTCATTTCATCCATATTGGCGGAGGGTTTGAGCGAAATACCACCCGTGTCGAAAGTGACCGCCTTACCCACAATGGCAATGGGAGCTTGGTTCTTTTTCCCTCCCTTATATTCGAGGATGATGAACGCCGGCGGTTGGTGACTGCCTTTAGCTACACCGAGCAGGGAACCCATCCCCAGTTTTTTCATTTCTTTTTCACCCAGTATCTTGCAGGTGATTTTATGTTTCGCGGCGATTTTTTTGGCCGTATTCGCAAGAAAAGATGGAGTCGCCGTGTTGCTCGGTTGCGAAATCAAATCGCGAGCCTGATAAACCCCTTCCACCACTTTCGCGGCACGCTCACTGGCCTGTTTGATCTTTGCAAGCGCCGACCTGGAATTTGAGAGCAGGGTGATCTCTTCAATGCGATTGGGCTCCTCGCCTTTTTCAACACTTTTATATTGGTCGAAGTGATATAGAGCCAGACAACTTCCCTCAACCACCGCTCGGGCGGGCTCCCCGGACGATTGTTTTTTATCTTTGGTCAAGGTTTTTTCAAGCTCCCCTTCAGCGAGATAGAAAGTTACTTTTTTAAACTGGGAGCTTTCCGCCAGGGTGGCGGCGGTTCCCGCGGCCTGACGCAAATTTTCTTCCGTCACTTCCCTGGATTTGCCGATTCCCACAAGGAGAACGTTGTCCGCTTTCATGGCGCCGCGTGCATTCAGCAGGAGAGTCTGATTGGGCTTGCCTTCAAAACGTTTTTCCCTGAAAGCCGCGGCGACTGGACCGTTGAGTGCCTGGTCGATTTTTTTTAATTCACCCGCAGGTTTTTTGTCCTCAGGACAAAACAGTACGAGGCAAGGGGTTTTGTGTTGAAATAGTTTTTCGGTTTTAACAGTTGTTTTAATCATTGCATTTGATTTTGAAGGTTCCGGATGATTTAAAAAAATTCTCGCGATGAGAATTTGCTTTAATGTGGAAAGAGTTTATATTTAACCCATTATCCAATCAACCTTAAACTTTTTCCTTGCAATATAAGCCCATTTGGACTTGTTTTAGAGTTGACGGGGTGAAAAATAAATGGGAAAATCTGCGATAAATCCAGGCATTTAGGTCTCAAACGAAAATTTGCTTGATCAAGACATATTTTCAGAAAATTTAAAAGTTAAAGCAAAAAATCGGCTCGAATTATGGGGCCAAAGATTCCTATTTTTCTGAAGGATTTTTGCCATGACCTTATTAAATTGGGGCGAGTACCTGACTCACCCGGGGGAGGCGGCGTTATCAAAATGCCGCGAAAATTGTTCGAATAGTTTCATTAATCAGAGAAATAGGATTCGGGACCTGTATTCGGCCTTGTCCCCTAAAAATGTCGTCTGCATAGGCTCTGGTTATTTAAATGACATTCCTATTGAAGATTTTGTGAAGGCCGGTTCTACCATTTATCTGGTGGATTGGGTCAAAGACCTTAGCCAATTGGCCTATTGCAAAGATGTTATTACGGAATGTAAGGGTCGTTATCAATGCTTCATATGTCAAACCAAGTATGACCCCAGGCAATACTGCACAAATTACCAGGAGCTCGATGTTTCTCCGAAAGAACATAAGCAGGATGTCTGCTCCAGTTTTATAAAGTCCAATATTTCTCCCTCCCTTTGCGAAAATTTTGAATTCGGAACAAATCCTGTTTTTATTGACATGGATGCGACACAGGGACGGGCTGATGTTTTCGCCCGCCGGGTTTCTGAAATGATTTCCAGAGCCAAAACTCCCAAAGCCGTTTTTAAAAATGCCCTGAGGGAAGTTGGCCGTCTCAAGCAGTATTCAACCTGCTTTCCTATCGATGGTCAATCAGTGGATTTTGTTACCTCTTCTATGGTCGTTTCCCAATTTGAATTTGAGCCCTACGGGTTCATGGCAAAAAAAATGGCCCAAAAATTCGGGACAAATGAAATAAATCGAATGGAGAAAATCCTGACCCCCTATATGGAAAAATTGCGGAGCATTCTCTTTCCATTGCTGGTTGAGGGCCATTTTGAGGAAATGCATCGGATTCTTCAAACAGATGGGAGGGTTTATTTCTCCATTGAAACTTTCCACCGGCCCAAGGATTATGACCGCTGGTTCTGGTGTAAGAATTTGGATAGGATCATGGAGATTATCAGTAAATATTTTTGGTTTGATTTCGAAACCCTTCCTGAATTAGGCAATCCGGACCGCATGGATATCCTCGAGGGCAAATCCATTGTTTCATCCTATGTTTTGGTTCCCAAATCTCGAACCGACCTCTGATCTGCAAAAAATATTAGCTCTGTTTTCATAGGAATCCAATTGGAGTGCATCCCTCAAGCTGATTGTTCTGGGACGTTAAATTATTGTCGGACCGAACAGATTCCCCCGACAGCTGTGATTGGATAGTGGTTTGCTTTAATGTGGAAAGAGTTTATATTTAACCCATTATCCAATCAACCTTAAACTTGTCCTCAAAAAGGAGGGCTTTATCATGGTGCGATTCAGCCGATCTATTTTTGTAAAATTGACCTCTGCAATTTTGCTGGCCGCATTTTTCCTTGCCGGATCCTGGGTACAAGCGGCCACAATCGTCGAATATGTGACTCCAACCCCGGACAGCAGTCCCGCCGGGTTGGCATTCGATGCTCAAGGGAACTTGTGGTTTACGGAAATCAATGCCAACAAAATCGGCAAACTCGATCCCTCCAAGGCCAAAGCCGGCACATCTGAAGGGATCGTGGAATTCGATCTTCCAAACCCCAACAGCCAACCCAATGATATAATTGTTGCCCGAAACGGCATGGTATGGTTTTCCGAAATGAGCGGCAACCGGATCGGGCGGCTGGACCCTTCTACGGGAAAAATAACGGAGTACGCCATCCCCACTCCCAAGAGTGAACCGCACAATCTGGTGGAGGGACCGGAGGGGGGCATCTGGTTTGTCGAGTTTGAGTCCAACAAAATAGCCCGGCTGGATCCGGGCAAGGGCAACATCGAGGAATTTGCGATCAATGCCGGGCATCCTCATGATCTGGTGATCCGGGACGGACGCATCTGGTATTCACAAGGCGGAAAATTCTGGGCCCGGATTTTTTTCAATAAAATAGGTTCTCTGGATATGAAAACCCGGAAGGTTGAGGAGATTGTGATTCCTCCGGAGAAATCTGTTCCGCATGCGGTGGCGCTGGCCCCTGATGGAACCCTATGGTTCACTCAATTGTTTGCCAACAAAATTTCCAAACTGGAATTTTCAGAAAATTCACCCCCGCAAATTGTGGAATATCTGGTTCCGGGAAAAAGAAAGGGTCCGCATGATTTGGC
>JADFGI010000160.1 GCA_022567815.1 Nitrospinota bacterium | reverse complement strand
AAAAATTCCTCCGAGTCCGCCGGAAACCAGCGTTAATGACGTTGAAAGGATTTTCACGAAAACCAGGATCAAGGCCAGGCTCCAGAGCATATTTCCCGTCAAAGCTTGTTGCATGGCCTCATATCCGTTGCCAAGTACCTCAGGGAACTGGATGGAGAGGATGCCCACCATCAGCCCTCCCAGGGCGGGCTTGATGATTTGCGGGATATTAATATCCTGAGAGAAAAGTTTTTTAATATAAAAATAGAACAGGGTGAATCCTCTGGCGACAAGGCCGCACAAAAGGCCGAGAATGAGGTAATAAATAATTTCGCTGTAATGGACCAATTCATGGAACGGCAGTTGGAAGGTGATCTCATTTCCTTCCAACGCACGGCCGGTCACCGTTCCGATCACCGAGGCGATGACGATGGGGCTGAAAGTGTGGATGGTAAAATTTCCCAGAATAACTTCCAGAGAAAATAAAACCCCGGCCAGGGGCGCGTTGAAGGAAGCGGCGATTCCAGCGGCGGCTCCACAGCCGACGAGCACCTGAATGCGTTCGGTGGAAAGGTGGAAAAAATGTCCGATGGAAGAACCGACCGCCGACCCGATCTGCACAGTCGGGCCTTCGCGCCCCGCCGACCCTCCCGAACCAATTGTGAGGGCGGAAGTGGTGGCGCACGTTATCATGGTCCGTCCGCGTATCTTGCCGCCTTTCATCGCCACTGCGTGAATGACCCGGTGGACCCCGTTTTCCTTGACGGCGTTGGGGAAGAAGTGGCAAATGACGCCGATGATCACGCCCCCGATCATCGGCATGAGCGGTAAAATGTAAGGAAACAAGGCCGGTGAGATTCCAACCAGGGAAAGCCCCTGTTCGGAAAATACGGAATCGACAAAATGAATCATCCGGCGAAAGACCGTCGATGCGATTCCAGATAAAAACCCGATCACCCCCGCCAAAACCAGCAGGTTGTGGTCCTTCATCAGGAAGTCCCGCATCGCTTCTCGAATTTGTTCTTTATTCAATTGCATAGGATAAACTTTTGACGGCCCATAAAAAGTCCCTCATTATAATGAATGTCCTGTCCGATGAACAGGGAGAGAATTAAAAATTAAAACATGGTTCAAGCCTGAGTAACAACCTTGCCGCATGATGACTTTATCGAAACTCAAATGGCAATTCTTTAAAGGGGATTTTTGAAATGGTAAAAATAGCGCCTTCGATCCTTTCAGCGGATTTCAGCAAGCTGGGGGATGAAATCAAGGCTGTGGAACAAGCCGGGGCCGACTGGATTCATATCGACGTTATGGACGGACATTTCGTCCCCAACATAACCATCGGCCCGCTGGTGGTCGAAGCGGTCCGCAAAATCACCGAACTGCCTTTAGATGTGCATTTGATGATCGAGGATGCGGATAAATATATTAAAGATTTTGCCCAGGCGGGCGCGGATATATTGACCGTCCATGTGGAAGCTTGCCCGCATCTGCACCGAACCATTTATTATATTAAAGAACAGAACGTGCGTGCGGGAGTGGTGCTCAATCCGTCAACGCCGCTATCCAGCCTGGAGGAGGTGCTCCACGAAATCGACATGGTTTTGTTGATGTCGGTCAATCCCGGTTTCGGGGGGCAAACTTTTATCTCGTCTCTCCTCGATAAAACCATGAATCTCAAGGAAATCATGGGTCAATACGAGCATGAGTTCGACCTGGAAGTGGATGGCGGTATCAAAGTGGAAAATGCCGGGGAGATCAAGGAAATGGGAGCCAATGTCCTGGTCGCGGGGTCGGCGATATTCAACAGCAAGGATTACAAGAAGGCTATTCAGCAGTTGCGAGAGGCTTGACTGTCCGATGGAAATGGTTCAGATTGAGGCAATCCTAAATTCTGAAACTGGAAATTCAGCGGGGAATGCTATGTTGAATCACAATTTGCCCGTAGATAAAATGAAAATAACCGTTGGTATTATTTTCATTTTGGTTTTAACGGGGTGTGCCGGTCACCTGAATTACACTCCACCAGCATCACCCCCACCGGAAATAAATTCAATAGTTATTAACAAGCCAAGAGATGTCGTGTGGGATGATATGATCCCAAAAATTGCCGAGAAATTTTATGTAATTAATAATATAGATAAATCCTCCGGGTTGATAAATATTAGTTATAGCGGCAACCCAGAGGCGTACATTGATTGCGGCAGTGGTGAATCTTATGTTAAAAATTTAAAAGGGGAAAGAACATATAGGTTCCCATTGGCGAGTGCGAGCCAACGGTATGAAAGAATGGACAAAGGAAGGCTTTTTTATGTGCACAGAACAATTTCTTTAAATGGCCGGATGAATTTGATTTTCAAAAAATTAGGGGAAAATAAAACGAAAATTACGGCCTCTACCAAATATGTTCTAACAAGGGTCAAGACCACCACTCTCATAGGGTCGAATCGTTCTCAGACAAAAAATGATACAATTAGCTTTAATTCAAATAGCTCTGCGACGTTCCCGAATTCTGTTGCTAACGCAAGGTGTCAACCTACAGGTAAATTTGAAGAGGATATTTTATCTCTTGCCAAATAATTTTTTCATGCCCGAATGTGATCCTCCCTGATGGTTTATCCTCCTGCCGACAGCCCCTGGCATCCTTTGGGTCAGTACGCTCTCACTAAAAAAATATCACATAAAATCGCCAAAAATGCTTGCTCCCTCAATGCCTATAATATATAATATTTATAGGTTTTAATTAAGCCGTAAATATTATAGATTGTGTCGCCAAAACCAAGACCCATCAAAATAAGCCGAAGCAGAGCCAAGGAAATACTTCGGAAGGCCGCCGATGATTCGTCTTTGGTATTTCTCACAGGCCACGCTCAGAAAAGGATGCAGGAGCGTAATATCACCCTGACTGAAATCTTGAGGATTCTTGGAAGCGGCACGATTATTGATGGTCCAGCGGAAAATCTTTTAAAGGGCAATTGGGAATGCACGGTCAAAGGATTTTCAGCGGGGGAAAACCTTCAGGTTTCGGTGGCTATCGAAAGGGACGAAAAAAATATTATTGTCGTTACCGTTTATTATATAGGATGAGTCATGTACAAATATATTGGTTGCGGTTTAAGCAACATCTACCTTGAAAACGGGTATAACTTCAGGGACACCTCTTACGGAAAGGCTGTGTCAATTGCAGATGCTGAAGGGTTGCACAAGGCTATTGGCGTACATATCATTGAGAACAGACCCAAATTGTCCGGAGCGGAATTCCGGTTTTTGCGCAAGGAAATGGATATGTCCCAAAGCTCTTTTGGTAATATGTTTGAGCTTCAGGGGCAGACCGTCGCTATCTGGGAAAAGGCAGGGAAAATTCCAAGGTTTGCCGATTTAATTATACGGACCGTTTATCTCGAAAATATAATCAACGAAAACCCGAAAATTAGCCAGTTCATCAATCGCCTGAATGAAATGGATAAAAAAGCCAAGAGAAGGGTTGTATTCAAGGAAACTGATAGAGGCTGGGTCCCAAAGGTGGCATAACCAGCAGGAAGTTAATTTTCCTCCTGATTGTGTCTAATCCACGCCAAACCGGGCCTGTGGAAAACGGAAATCCGATACCCCCATTTAATTGTTATTTCCCTTGTAATTGTCCATAAAAAAAAGCTAAACTATGCAAACTCAATAGCATCTAGATTGCCGTTTTCTGGATCAGGTTCCTGAGCTGGGGCCTTTTGAAAAATTTACAGGAGGGTTGTTACCATGATGGGAATCGGATTTCCGGAATTGATGATTATTTTGGTCATCATTATGATTATCTTCGGAGCTGGAAAACTGCCGGAGATCGGAAGCGCTTTTGGACGCAGTATCAAGAATTTCAAAACGTCCATGAAAGAAGCCGAGGAAGAAGACAAGAAAACTGAGGAAGAAAACCAGCCCGCCGCCGTTGAGGGAGTTACCCAGCAGGCCATAGATGATCCCAATTTGACGGACGAGGAAAGAGAAGCGTTGATCCGGAAAAAGGCGCAGGAAGAGGGCGACGCCAAGGACAAGGAAATGAAGGAAACTGCGGATGCGTTCACCGCCTCTTTGCCGAGAAAAGGTTCCTACGATTATGCCAAGGAACAGGAAGAACAAAAGAAAAGTTAAGCCCGCCCCACTACGTGGGGAGGAAGAGTGGGCTACGCTCGCTCCGCTCACCAGCCCGGAAGAACCTCTGGATTAGAGGGAAACTTTATAGAATAAAAAATGCCCCGCGTTTAACGCGAGGCGTTTTTTTTTGCCCAAACGTATGTGGCGTCTTTGCGAGGAACATTGTGACGAAGCCGTTGTAATACTCCGAAGCTTTCGTGCCCTGAAAGGGTAAATCCAGAATCATGCTAAACGCTGGATCGCCGCGCCGCTAATGGCGGCTCGCGAAGACGTGGTAGATTATTTTGTGATTGGGCTCGTGAGCGGAGCGAGCGTCCCTCCTGCGTAGCAGGCTTTTCTTCCCCTGTAAGGGGCTAATCGTAGGACCAGGGTTCCTTAAGGTTGTCGGTGGTCCACAGGGTCAAGCCGTCCATATCTTTATAGATACCCTCGGTAAAAAAATTGAAGGGGTCAAAAAATCGAGCTCCCTTTTCCGGGTCGAGTTCAAAATTTACCTTTTCTTTTTGCAGTGGATGAGCTTTGCATTCCAGAAACTTTTCGCCTTCCACTCCCGACAACTTGAAAATTTTCTCAATCTTATCTGGAGGATATTCTCCTGAATCGAGAACCTCCTTGACCACCCCCATGATGGCTCCCACCTTTTCCTTATCCAAATGGTGCATCTTCATAGAAAATTCTTGCCTCAAATTAAGTTGGCGTGTCTTGAAAAGAATTTGGGACGTCTCGAAAAATACAACCCGAACTTAAAATAATGGGAGACTTTATGAAAACGCGTTGTTACCCAAAAGTTTTTAGGTTAAAAGAAACTATTAATTCCTCAATACTTGGCCGCGACTACGCTCGCCCCGTTACACGGGGAGGAAGCTTGGGCCTGACGCTACGCGAGGCCCTGAAAACATACAAGAGGTAGAGAGGGGTATGTGATATTTTACCTTTGCCTTCATGCCCCGCAGGGGTACGCTCCGCTTTCCAGCCCCGAAAAGCCATAAACCCATTGTACGTTAATATCTGGTCCAGCGCTACGCTGGTCGCAAGTTGGACGTTATCGGGATCACTGCTGGGCGAGGGAAATGATGGGGTCGGGAAAAATTCCCAGTTGGATGGTGCCAATGACGGCCACGGCGACCACGAACAAAGTTACGGGTGAAAGTGATAGCTGAAATTCCCTGACCGGTTCTTTCATGTACATGAAAACGATCACCTTCAAGTAGTAGTATAAGGATATGGCGCTGTTCAAAACCGCAATGATGACCAGAAAAAGAAAGCCCTCCTGGAGGGCGGCGCTGAAGATGTAAAACTTGGCGACGAACCCGGCCAGTGGTGGCAGGCCCCCCAGGGAAAGAAGAAATATGGACATGCTCAGTGCGATCATCGGGTGCTTGAAACCCAGACCGGAATAACCTTCGAGTTCAAGATTTTCATCGCCATCCCTGCCGAGAATAATAATAATCGCAAAGACCCCGAAAATCATGAAGGCATAGGTGATCATGTAAAATATCAGACTGGAGCTACCAAGGGTGTCTTTTACTAGCACCGCCATCAGAATATAGCCAACGTGGGATATACTGGAATAAGCCAGCAGACGCTTGATGTTGGTCTGCATGATCGCGCCCAGGTTGCCGATAAACATGGTCAGAATCGAAATGGTAATCAGCAGGGTTTCCCAGAAGGACGAAATTTCCGGAAGGGTAAGGGCAAAGACCCGGAAAAAAGCCGCAAATGCCGCCGCTTTCGGACCCACCGCCATGAAGGCCGTGACCGGCGATGGCGCTCCCTGGTAAACATCCGGCGCCCACATGTGAAAAGGAACGGATGCGACCTTGAATCCGAACCCAATCACCAGAAGAACCACGCCCATCAGCAGGAGAGGCTCGGAAATGATCTCCCCGGATTTGATCAGGTCGGCTATTTTAATCAGGTTGGTGGTGGCAGTTGCCCCGTACATAAGAGCCATTCCGTACAGGAGAAAACCCGTCGCGAAGGCGCCTAAAAGAAAATATTTTAATGCGGCTTCGTTTGACTTTACACGATTCCTGTGGATACCAGTCAGAACGTACAAGCAGATAGATACAATTTCAATGCCCAGGAAAATCATGATCAGGTCGGTGGACGATGCCAGAAGAATCATTCCGACGGTGCAGAACAGGATCAGGCTGTAGTATTCTCCGACTTTTATTTTTTCCCGCTTGTTATATTCTACAGACAGCAGGATAGCCAGGGCTGAACTGATCGTGAAAATGAAGGTGAAAAAGACCGAGAGATTGTCCACCACATAGCTCTGGTTGAAGGAATGAACCGGAAGGTTGAATTTCGCCAGCGCGCTTATGGCGTCGATCACAGTGTCAATTTCCTGGTCGCTGTTGAAGAAGGCGCAGGACAGCCTCATGGAGGTCTGGTCCAGGGCCGGCCTGCCAAGGATGCGCCATCGCTCGAACATCTGGGCGTTGAGATCGACACCGGACAGCCCGTCCACCGAGAAGGTGACGATGCCGGTGGAGAACTCGTGGGCTTCGGGGCTGCGCAGGGTCGCGCCGTCGATCTCCGAGATGGCGGCCTTGAGCCGGTCTGTCAGCGCACGGGACCGGGTTTCGATGGTCGCAAGACCGACGCCCTGCACGAACTCGATGCCCTTGCTCATGCCGCTGTACAGCGTGTCGTGACGCCCTCCGAACTCGAATTTGTGAGCGCTGTCGGCGAACACCAGATCGTCAGTGTGACGATCCCAGGCTCCAGCGCCGGAACCTGACCAGGACACCTCCAGCTTGGGAATCCACTCCTTCTTGACGTAGAAAATTCCCGTCCCCCAGCCTCCCAGAAGCCACTTGTGGCCGGTGCAGGCGTAGAAATCAACGTCGATGTCTCGCAGGTCGACGGGGAATTGCCCTGCCGACTGCGCCGCGTCCAGAATCAC
>JADFGI010000159.1:500-7074 GCA_022567815.1 Nitrospinota bacterium | reverse complement strand
TGTGAAAACAGTCTATATTAGCAAGGTCATACTTCGACAAGCTCAGCATGAAAATAGAGGAAACCCTCCTGTTTGGGACTTTTTCAGTGAACTGCTGGTTGGGTTTAGCTTACCACTTTAGCAATTTTGGGCCAATGAATTGTTTTGATGTTTCCTATTTTAACAGATGCTTTAAATGAGTGAGCACGGAATCGCTCAATGCCTGATAATCATAGCCGCCTTCCAGCATGGAGATCAGCCTGCCGCCGCAGATTTCATCCGCCGCGAGTTTTATCCGGTCGGTCATGTTGCCAAAACATTCCGTGGTTATTTCTATATTGGCCAGGGGATCCCTTTCATGCGCGTCGAAGCCTGCGGATATTATAATCAGATCCGGTTTGAAGCGAATCATTTCCGGAATGAGTTTATTTTCAATCAGGTCCATATAATCTTCGTCGCCGGAATACGCCCGCATGGGGAAATTAAGCGTGGTTCCCAACCCGTCTCCCGACCCGGTTTCGTCCTCATCTCCGGTGCCGGGATAAAACGGAAACTGGTGGGCGCTGGCGTAATACACGGAAGGATCGTTATAAAAGGAATGCTGGGTGCCGTTGCCGTGATGCACGTCCCAGTCGAAAATAAACACCCGGTTCAGATCCCTTTCCTCGATGGCGTAGCGGGCGGCGATGGCGACGTTGTTGAACAGGCAAAACCCCATCGCCCGGTCTTGTTCCGCATGATGCCCAGGTGGGCGCACGGCGCAAAACGCGTTGTCGGCGTCTCCATCCACCACCAGGTCCACGGCGGTCAACCCCGCCCCTGCGGCCAGGGCGGCGGCGGCGTAGGAATCCTTACTGATGACGGTGTCCGCATCCAGATTGCGCATGCCTTCATCCCATGCGGTTCGTACCCGCTCGATATACCCCGCATCGTGATTGCGGGCGATTTGCTCGGGCGTGGCTTCACGCGGCGGGGTGAATATCAGGTCCTGAAAAATATCCGAATCCTGAATTTTGCCGTAAATGGCTTCCAGTCTGCCGGGATTTTCCGGGTGCGGATCGGTGTCGTGTTTCAAGTAGAGGGGATTGTATAAAAAACTGGTTTTTCGCATAGTGATCGGTTCCCTGATTTTAACAGATTGCTGAAAAATCCCAAACAGGAGGATTTCCATTGATGTCATGCTGAGCCTGTCGAAGTATGACCTTAATAAAATGGCTGTTTTCACACTTCGACAGGCTCAGTGTGACAGTTGCGGGTAGCAAAAATAGTTTATCCGCAACCTGTAAGGGATTTCGTCCTGGGGTCAGGTTGTTCTTTGCCTGGATATATTTTGATGAGAGAATATCAGAATACAAAATTCAGAACAAGCGCCATGGATTCTACAGATATGCAGGAAAAAGTCCGGGCGATCAAACAGTCGGCGACCGATTTGGGGTTCGACGGATTTGGCATCGCCGCACCGGATATACCCAAAGCGATAGAAAGATACAAACGCTGGCTGGCTCGGCAATATGAAGGAAAAATGGGCTACATGAGCCGATGGGTGGATAAACGTTCGGATTTGAATAAAGTCCTCCCCGGTGTGCGAAGTGTGATCTGTTTGCGGACCAATTATTTACCCGAAGAAAAAGACATGCGCTTTCTGGATGATACCGACCACGGAGATATTTCTCTCTATGCGCTGAACGAAGATTATCACGATGTCCTGCTCCCCCGGCTCAAACGGCTCGAGGAAAAGATCCATCAGGAATTCCCCGACTGCCAAACCAAAGTTTATGTGGACACCGGTCCGGTGCTGGAAAAACCCCTGGCGCAAAAAGCCGGGATCGGCTGGATTGGAAAACACACCAATCTGCTCAGCGAGGGCATCGGGTCCTGGTATTTTTTAGCGGAAATTTTGACGGACATCGCGCTTCCCGAAAGCCAGCCCGCGGTGGACCGTTGCGGGACGTGCAGGGAGTGCATCGACATCTGCCCGACCCGCGCCATCGTCGCGCCCTACGTTCTCGATTCCAGGAGATGCATTTCCTATCTCACCATCGAACTCAAGGGCGTGATCCCCTGGCAATTCCGCAAGGCCATGGGGAACCGGATTTATGGTTGCGACGATTGCCAGATCGTCTGCCCATGGAATTCCTACGCGGTAAAAACCGACGACCAGGCATTCCACGGGCGAGAAGGCGTTCGCCTGCTCATCGATTTGATCCGGCTCGATGACGAGGGTTTTCGCCGCCGATTCCGCAACAGCCCCATCAAGCGCATAAAACGCCGGGGATTCCTGCGCAACGTTGCGGTGGCCCTGGGCAATTCGGGAAACCTCGACGCTGTCTCCCCGCTCATTGAGGTTCTCGGCGACAAGGAACCCCTCATTCGCGCGCACGCGGTTTGGGCCTTGGGTGAATTGTTGCAAGAAAAAGCGCCCACGGTTTTGTGGGAAAACCTCGCGCACGAAACCGATGAAATGGTGTTGACGGAAATTCGGAATGTTGATAAAACCTTCCGTCGGACATCCGGCTCTTATTTTTCGCTCGAATAATGAACCCAATAACAAACCCATTGATAAAAGCGTTATCCAAAGCCTATAATTGACCCCATTTAATATTTAACGATCAAAACTCATGAGCGAAGAAAACAATTTCCGATTTCTCAAAGCGTGCCGGGGCGAGCCGGTAGACGCAACTCCGGTCTGGTTCATGCGTCAGGCGGGACGTTATATGAAGGCCTACCGTGACCTCAAGGAAAAACATACGTTTCTTGAAATGTGTAAAACTCCGGAACTGGCGACCGAGGTAACCTTGCAACCGGTGAACGCCCTGAACATCGACGCCGCGATTATTTTTGCGGACATCCTCCTGCCGCTTGAGCCCATGGGAACGGGATTGGAGTTTATTGTCGGAGATGGACCCTCGATTCCCCGTCCCGTCCGGGATGCCAAGGCGGTCGAGAACCTTCGTCCCGTCAATGCCGAGGAGCAATTAGGATTCGTCGGCGACGCCATCCGCATGGTGCGCAAGGAAATTTCAGGGAAAGTTCCGTTGATCGGTTTCGCCGGAGCCCCCTTCACATTGAGCAGTTATATGGTGGAGGGCGGCAAGTCCCGGGAATTCAAAATCACCAAAATGATGATGTTCGAGACCCCGGAAACCTGGGCGCTGTTGATGGACAAAGTCTGCGCCACGCTGATCGATTATTTGAAGATGCAGGTGAAGGCTGGCGCTCAGGCTCTGCAGATTTTTGACAGTTGGGTGGGATGCCTCAGTCCTCATGACTATACGAAATATGTTTTGCCTTACACTAAAAGGGTGATCGATGGATTGAAGGAGTGCGGAGTCCCGGTCATCAATTTCAGCACCGGCACCTCAACCATGCTTCCTACGGTTGCCCAGGCAGGCGGCGACGTGATCAGTTTTGACTGGCGAATTTCCCTCGACGACGCCTGGAAACAGATAGGCTACGACCAGCCGATTCAGGGCAACCTCGATCCGGTGCTTCTTTTCGCTCCCCTTCCGGTCATTAAAGAACGTGTCCACGAAATCATGAGACAAGCGGATGGCCGACCGGGCCATATTTTCAACCTCGGACACGGAATTTTACAACACACACCCGTGGATCACGTAAAGGCCGTCTGCGATATGGTTCACGAATACAACCATGCGTGACGGTTCTTCCCCAACCACAGCCATATTCCTGATGGCCCACGGGGCGCCCACCCGCGTGGAGGACATTCCTCTTTACCTGAAAAACATCCGTGGCGGCAAGGACTCCTCGCCGGAAGTTATCCAGTTGATCCGTGAACGATATGAAGCCATCGGCGGCAGTTCGCCTTTGCTGGAAATCACACGAGGTCAGGCCGAGGCGCTGGAAAAATTTATCAATCAAGATGGGAAAAATACCTTCAAAGTCTATTTTGGCATGCGCAGTTGGAGTCCTTATATCAAGGACGTGGTCCGGCAAATGGCAGACGATGGGATAAAAAAGATTTATGCCATCTGCCTGGCGCCTCAATACAGCAAATGGAGCACCGAGCGTTATTTTAAATCTTTTAACGAGGCGTTGAAGGAATGCGGGGCAAAAGACGATATCGAGGTGCATTATATTTCCAGCTGGTGCGACCACCCTTGCCTGACCGATGCGTTCGTCGAAAAATACAACCAGGCGATGGAGCAGTTACAACAAAAAGGCAAAGACCGAATTTACACCGTGTTCACCGTTCACAGCATACCCGCCTCCTCTTTAGACGAGGGCGACCCTTATGCCGATGAATATGAAAAAACCGTGCGCAAAATCGTCGAGCGGGTTCAACCCACCCACTGGTACATGGCCTACCAGAGCCAGGGGATGATTCCGGTGCCATGGTTGGGACCGACCGTGCAATCGGTTCTAGACAAGATTGCCCGTTATGGTTCAAAAACTGTTCTAGTCGTTCCCGTGGGTTTCGTTTCGGATCATATCGAAATTCTTTACGACATTGACATTGATTTTAAAAATTACGCTAAAGCACGCAAGCTGGATCTTTATCGAACTGAATCCATGAACCTGTCTCCCGCTTTCATCGAAGCTCTTGCCGCCGTGGTGTGGCCAACGTAACGCTGGCCAGGGTAGCCCCGGAGCTGAAATTAACGTGCGACCAGCCTGGGGGCTGGACCCAATATTAACGCGCAATGAGTTTATGGTTGGCCAAATTTTGCATAATGCTGAATTTTCTCCTTTGAGTTTAAAAGCCTGTGTTCCTGTCTTTCAAATGATTACTTGGAAAAAAATTTACGCTTCCATTTTTTTTTAAACTCCGTATGATCCCCCCATGCTTACCGATTCATTGAACCCCCAGCAGTTACAATCTGTCCTTCATGTAGACGGCCCGCTCATGGTGATTGCCGGGGCGGGGTCGGGCAAGACGCGGGTGATCACCACCCGCATCGCTCACCTGATTCAGGAAAAAGGGATCACCCCGGAGTGTATTCTGGCGATCACCTTTACCAACAAGGCCGCCGCCGAGATGAAGGAACGGGTCCGAAAATTATTGGGCCCCACCGTGTCTTCCCCGTGGATCAGCACCTTTCACTCTTTTTGTCTCAGGATACTGAGACGGCATATTTCCGCACTGAATTACCCCGGTGATTTTGCCATCTATGACAGCCAGGACCAGTTGTCTCTCATCAAACAATGCATGAAAAAAATGTCGGTGAATGTCGAAACCTACCCGCCGAAATCCATTCTCAACCACATCAGCGGTTTCAAGAATGACTTTCTTTTTCCCCGCGATATTGATCTCGACTCCCTGCCATATGGCAACAAGCTGAAAGCCGCCCAAATGTATCCGGTGTACCAGGAAGAATTGAAGAAAAACAGTGCGCTCGATTTCGACGACCTTCTGGTCTGGGCGGTCCGGCTGTTGGGAGAAGTGAAAGAGGTGTCGGAGATGTACAATGATCGGTTTCAATACATCCTGGCAGATGAGTTTCAGGACACCAATAAGACCCAGTATCAATTGCTCAAGCTTCTCTCGAAGAAACATCGAAATGTATGCGTGGTGGGGGATGACGACCAAAGCATCTACCGCTGGCGTGGGGCAAATGCGGAAAACCTTCTGCATTTCGAAAAAGATTTTCCGGGAACCACAGTGATCAAGTTGGAGGAAAATTATCGTTCGACGCAAAATATTCTCAAAGCGGCGAGCGAAGTGGTCAAGGAAAATCGTAACCGGAAACCTAAAACCCTGTGGACGAAAAACGAGGACGGAGCGCCCATTGTTTATTATCGCGCCGAAGACGAAGTCGATGAAGCCCGCAATGTCTGTGAGCGAATTCTAAAATTAAACCAGCAAGACAGTATCTCGTTCAATGATATGGCGGTTTTATACCGCACCAATGCGCAATCGCGCGTGATGGAGGACGCGTTGCGCAGAAAGAGTATTCAGTATCAGGTGTTTGGCGGATTGAAGTTTTATGCGAGAAAAGAGGTCAAGGATATTCTTGCCTATTTGCGGGTTGCCTTGAACCCTGAAGATTCTGTTTCTTTAAAACGCATCATCAATTTCCCCACAAGAGGGATCGGCAAAACATCGCTGGATAAAATTGAAGCTTTTTGCGAACAAGCGGACCTGCCCCTGATTCAGGGGTTACAGCAGGCGGAAGAAAAGCGACTGCTTTCCACAGCGGCGGCAAAAAAAATCGTTGCGTTTATCGAAATGATGGACGCGTTTGCGGACAAGTGTCGAACGGGTTCTCCCGTGGCCGTTTTACGTGAGATCATTGATTGCTCAGGGTATGACGCCATGTTGCAAAAAGAGAATACGATTGAAAGCCAGAGTCGGCAGGAAAATCTGCAGGAGTTGATTTCTGCATTGGAGCAGTCGGTGGAACAAGGGAGCAATCTGCAAGAATTCCTGGATAGCACGGCTTTGATTTCAGACCTTGATTCGCTGGAAGATTCCCGGGGGATTCTACCGCTGATGACGCTTCATTCCTGCAAAGGTCTGGAGTTTTGCGCAGTGTTCATCATCGGCATGGAGGACGGGCTCCTGCCGCACGGCAGTTCGATGTCTGACCCCGCCGAATACGAAGAGGAGCGGCGGCTTTGTTATGTCGGGATGACG
>JADFGI010000159.1:0-490 GCA_022567815.1 Nitrospinota bacterium | reverse complement strand
TTATTCGTCAGCAACGCCCGCCGACGAAAAATTTATGGAAGCACATTCAATTATCCCCCGTCGCAGTTTTTACTTTCGATCCCCTCTGATATCATCGTCAATGAAAGTCCGGTTGGCGGAGACCGGGGGTTCACCTCGCAATCGAGTCCTTCGAGTTCATCCGGCCCCTCTTACGCTATTCGGTCTCGGCCTGATAAAGCGTCATCTGACCAGCCCTATTCCATCGGTTCAAAATTACTGCACCCGACGTTTGGAACCGGCGTGGTGATGAACCGTGCAGGCAATGAGGACGATTTACGACTGGAAATATTTTTCAAGCGGCCTCATGGCAAGAAAAAAATTGCCACCAGGCATGTTAAACTGATTCCACTTTAATCCCACCAGTGGGTTTAATTCCCCGTAGCTTGCTATGGCTTTTAAATGAAAATTCTTATAGGATGCATCGTCCGCTTGCGGCGAGGTCGTTGATTAACATTTCATTTTACATGAA
>JADFGI010000158.1 GCA_022567815.1 Nitrospinota bacterium | reverse complement strand
TTCATCCGTTTTCCTCCTGGGGGGGCTTATCTGTGTTCATCTGTGGTTCCATTAATTTCAAACCCACACACAATCAACGATGACCAGCGCCATCAGGGAAAGACTGATCCAGCCATTCACGTTGAAGAACGCGACGTTCACTTTGGATAGATCCCGCCCGCTCACCAGCGAGTGTTCGTACCACAGCAGACCCGCCACCATCGTCACCGCCAGCAGATACAATCCGCCGAGCAGGGGCGATACAAACAACAACGCCAGTAACAATAAAATCATGACAAAATGGGCGGCCTTCGCAAAACTCAATGCCCTCCCGATGCCAAACTTTTGCGGAATGGAATACAGCTTGTTTTTAGTGTCCGGCTCGACATCGAGGCAGGCGTAAATGATGTCGAATCCGACCAGCCAGAACACCACTGCCGCGCCCAGTATCAGTGAGAGCAGGGAAATCTCTTCCCGAATCGCCACCCAGGCCCCAACGGGCGCAACCGAGATCGCAAGACCCAAATAGAAGTGAGAATACGCGGTGAACCGCTTGGTCAGGGAGTAAAAGAAAACGATTCCCAGTGCCACCGGAGACAGGTAGAAAGCCAACTGATTCAACATGGCGGCGGCAAAAATAAATATCAGCGAAGACGCTACAAGGAAAACAATATACGGCCCGGCGCCGATTTTTCCCGCAGGCAACGCCCTCCCCTCTGTGCGCGGGTTCTCAGCGTCGAAGCGGGCATCGACAATGCGGTTGAAGGACATGGCACTGCTTCTCGCGGCCACCATCGCCAACAGAATCCACAGCAGTTTCTCCGTTTCAGGGAATCCTTCCGCCGCAAGAAAAGCGCTCATGACCGCAAAGGGGAGCGCGAATATGGTGTGCTGAAACTTTATGTCGGCAAAGATAATCCCTAATTTTTTGAACAAGGTATGCAACGCGAGACCTTCAAAAACTTCTCTCAAATAAATTTAACAACTAGCAAGGTGCTGAAAAACTATTTTTTCTAACCGTAGCTGTCGCACTGAGCCTGTTATATTTCACCATTGCCTGCATGCCCCGGAGAGGTATGTCGAAGTGTGAAGACAACCCTTATTATCAAGGTCATACTTCGACAGGCTCAGCATGACAATAGTGGAAACCCGCGTGTTTGCGACTTTTCCTTCATCCTGCCAGCCCTGATGCTCCCCGTCCGGTTACGGGGCCTTATGTTTTTCCAGATAGCTCCTGGCTTCGCTCAACTCCGGCAGGTCCGGGTCGGCCTGCGCCCAAACAGCAAGAAATTTTAAATACCCGGCGATGGCCACTTCCCTGTCACCGCTGTCAGCCGCGGCCCGCGCCGCGCCCAACAGAGAACGCGCCCGATTCGGATGACGCAAAAGGGAAATAGCGAATTGCTTCGCCGCTTCCTCTGGCTTGCCGGCGCGGAGGAGAATTTCCCCAAACAACTCAAAGGTGGGTTTGATAATCCGTGGTGGACCAGAAGGAGCCGGGAGTTTCTCTTCCAGGGCCGTTGCCTTTTTCATCAAAGTGATCGCTTCTTCATATTCCTTGTTCGATGCCCGAATCGCCGCCTGAATCTCAAGGCTCCAGATATCCAGTCGCTCCGGGCGCTTAAAACGGTTTTCGTCAAAACCTTTTTCGCGAATGGCGTTCAGGCTGGCAAGGTGAGAATCGGCCTCAGGTCGGCCCAGCATCGCCGCAGAAAATCCACGGACGAAATGGAGAGCGGCTTTGGAATAGGGCTTGGGCTTCCACCCCTTAGGCGGCTCCTTGAGAGCTGAGGCTGATTCCCAATCCTCCTTTTCAAACACCGAGGCGGCCACCATGCGTTCATAATATTTTCCCACTTGTTTGCTGGCGGCAGACCCCAGAGCTTTCGATTCCCTGTCCTCGTCCATCATATCCTTCAGCTTGAGGCGGAACACCTCGTCCGCTTTTTTGGTGCGCCCCTGCTGGAGATACACATAATGGAGCCACTGCAAGCTATGGTAACCTCGATGGCCCCTGGAAAGACGCTCACGCTGTGCCCAGTCCACCGAGCTTTTCCAACCGGCCTCGTTTGAGGCGGCGGCCTCCGGCCACATGCCGAGTTGCAGGAAAATATGCGCGGGCATGTGCTGGGCGTGATGCGAGGCGGGAGCGATCCGTGCAAAGCGACGGGCCGCGGGCAACGCAAGGATCGCAAGATCCGGGTGATCGAAAGCATGAATGGTATAATGGGCCGCGCAGGGGTGATCGGGGTTCTTACTGAATACATCCATCGCAATCGCGCCCGCCTGAACCCGAAGGCGAAATTTATTATCAGTGTCTCGGGCCCTTCCCAGCAAAGACAGAGAATAAAAGCACGCGGCTTCCAAATCCTCAGGATAGCCGAGGGTGATGTTTTCCATCGCCCTTGAATAGGCCTCGTCGCGGGATCGTTTATCCCCTTCCCCGTAAAGCAATTTGACCGCGCCAACGTAGGCCCGTTCCCTGGCGGTGATTTTGGTCATGTCCCTGATATTCTTAAGCGCGGCCCGCGCCGCCTGAGCATCTTGTTGTTCCCAAAGAGGATGATTGTAAGCCATGGCCTCGCCCCAATAGCCCATGACAAAGTCAGGGTCAGTTTTCGTGGACTGGCGAAAAGCCGTCAAGGCCTCCTCGTACCAGAACGAGTGCAAGGCGGCCACACCTCTGAGAAAATGCTGTTCCGCCACGCCAGAACCTGAGGTCGGAAAATCTATTTTTCCCAATTTCGTCTGAGCCGGGGATTCCGCGAACGTCAAAACGGGGGCCAACGCAAAAAACACTACGAAACCCAGAATTGAAATTTTGAGCAATGACATGAAAAAATTCTCCCCTTTTTTATTCAGACCTTTGCAAAACATGGATAATCTTCATGGAGTTTACCCTTAGCCTATCCTATACGTCATCGCGAGCCGCGAAGCGGCGTGGCTGTGATATTCCACCTTTGCCTTCATGCCCCGAAGGGGTAGACCCAGGGTCTCTGGATTTACCCCTTCGGGGCACGAAAGCTTCGGAATATTATAACGGCTTCGTCGCTAACGCTCCTCGCAACGACGGGTTATGCAAAGCACTTCTTTTTCATGTAAATTAAATACCGGATTATCTCCAACTATCATTTTAGAGAGCCCGTTTCCCAAGCCAAAACAGGAACTAAAGGTTTTCTATTGCGTCCAAGAATACTACAATACCTCGCTTCAATTTTAAGAAAGTATTTCCAAAACCACAAATCACTCAGACCATGGAACAATACAAACGCCTGATAAGGCTCCTTTTGCCATACAAAACCGCGTTGATCATCGGCAGTGTGTTTCTTGCCGCCGCTTCACTGACCAACCTAGCGGTTCCCCTGCTAATAAAAGACCTTGTTGATGTGGTCATGGTCAAGAAAGACCTTTCCATGTTGAACAACATCGCCATTAACATTGGGCTTCTTTTTTTCCTGCAACTGATATGCTCCACCGCCCACAATTATTTGTTTGACCTGACGGAAAAACGCATTATCACCGATTTCCGCAAAAAAATATTCCAACACCTGCAAACCCTGTCCCTCAGTTTTTTCGCCAAACGGCGGACCGGCGAGATCATGTCGCGCATGACCAACGACGTGACCACCCTGGAAAACCTCATCACCGACATCCCGGCAACCGCGCTCCAGCAATCTATTCGATTATTTGGCGGTATTTTAATCATAATTTACATGAACTGGAAATTAACCTTTATGATTCTGGTGCTGGCCCCGATCCTGGTCCTGTTCGCCAAAACCTTTGGCAGAAAGCTGAAACGACTGTCCACCGAAATTCAGGACAAACTGGCCACATCCACCATTATTCTGGAGGAAAATATTTCCAATATCCAGGTGGTCAAATCATTTGTCCGCTCAGGTCTTGAGGCCGAGCGGTTTTCAGATGCCGTGGAAGACAGCTTTCAAAGCGCCAAGAAACGCGTCATCATTTCCTCCTTTTTCGGACCCTCCATCGGCTTCATTGCATTCACCACCTCCCTGGTCCTGCTGTGGTATGGCGGGCGGGAAGTGATCACCGGCGGGATCAGCCCCGGTGAACTGATTGCCTTCATCCTTTACGCCACCATCATAGCCGGACCGATGGGCAGTTTTGCGAGAATGTATACCCGACTCCAGGAAGGCGTGGGCGCCAGCAAGCGGGTTTTTGAAATTCTCGACACCAAAGAAGACGTTCGCGACGACGCGCGGGACATCCTTCTACCCACCATCACCGGCAAAGTGGAATTTGACAAGGTTCGATTCCATTACCGCGAGGACAGGGAAGTTTTGCATGGAATCAGTTTTTCCGCCGAACCCGGGCAGGTGATTGCCCTCGTCGGCCCCAGCGGAGCCGGAAAGAGTACCCTCATCCAACTCCTGCACCGATTTTACGATCCCGTTGCCGGTGAGATCCGCATAGACGGAACCCCGCTGAAGGAAGTCAGCCTCAATAGCTACTGGAGCCAGATCGGGTTTGTCCCCCAGGAAACCCTGATGTTCGGCGGCTCCATCCAGGAAAATATCGAATACGCCAAACAGGGAGCGACGCAGGAAGAAATCATCGCATCAGCCAAAGCGGCCAACGCGCACAATTTTATCATGGATTGTCCAGAAGGCTACCAGACCATCGTCGGCGAGAAAGGTATCCGCCTGTCCGCCGGACAGCGCCAGCGCATCGCCATCGCCCGGACGATTCTGAAAAATCCCCGCCTGCTGATATTGGACGAAGCCACCTCGGCCCTGGACAACGAATCCGAGCTACTGATACAGGAAGCCCTGGAGCGGTTGATGCAGGGGCGAACCACGTTTGTCATCGCCCACCGCCTGTCCACCATACACAATGCCGACAAAATCATGGTTTTAGACAAAGGGAAGATTGTTGAATCAGGAACCCATCAAGAGCTGATGGAAAGCCAGGGGCTTTATCATCGGTTGTACACCCTGAAAAGCCTGCAGATTGAACCTCAAGGGAAAAATACATTACCAAAAACAAGTTTTTGAAAACTCAGGGGAAATAAAAGAAGCCGCTTAAAATCGTGTAGAATATCTTAACCGTGAGACCAATGTTTAAACGCGAATGTCACTTATCGCAACTCATTGATGAAAGTAAGTAGTTAAGAAAAGACTTGACCCCTTTTCCTTTTCTTTTCATGTCCTCTGACCAAATCGCCAAAGCTCAAAAACTGGCGGCGGAGTGGATGGATAAAAATAAATGAAAAAACATTTAATTGCTTAAGTAATTCCGTGAAAGTGGGACGGTCACGAAAAGCGTTTACAGAGGTGGGTTTAATGCTTAACAGGCAGATATTCTTAAAATTATATTTACCATTATCTTTGGTACTTTTGGTTTTACTTGTATTTGAAGGCTCAAAAAACGAAGCAAGCAAAAATATTGACGATTACATCCAAGAGGTAAATGAAAAATTTATGTTAGAGGGAAAACATATACACCCTGGTTTGATAGCGGAATTTTCAAATTGGATGTCCGATGGGGCGAGGCCGCATACCGTTTCAGTTGATGTGCTGGCGGCAAATGATACAAATGAATATTTTAAGGATAGTTATACTGTCGATCAAGGTAGGTTAAATTTGAACCGTGATGATGGTAGTTTCTTTGACTATGAATGGCTCGGCAAATTGAAAAATGGAATCCATGTTTTAGAGATTTGGGAAGGAGGAGGAGGATCTGGGGTCTTTATGGCTTTGTTTTTTGTGAAATTTGAAATAGGCAGTGGTTTTAATAGTGATCTTCCCCGTTATTAGTGGACAATTAATTAAGCCGCATTCTTTTTCTCGAAGTCTACCGGACTGAGATAACCGAGATATGAATGGCGGCGTTGCCGGTTATAAAATATTTCAATGTAATCAAAAATATCTATTTTTGCTTCCTGCCGGGTATCGTAAATCTTTCCTTGAATCAACTCCACCTTTAAGGTGTGGAAGAAACTTTCCGCCACAGCATTATCCCAACAGTTCCCTTTTCTGCTCATACTGCACTGAATTGCATGAGTCTTCAATAAACCACGAAACTCATTGCTGGCGTACTGAACCCCACGGTCGGAATGATGAAGCAGTTCCGATTTCAGACATCCATTCTTGATTGCCATATTTAAAGCGTCAATTACCAGTTGCCGGGTGATCCATCGATCCATGGCCCAGCCAATAACTTTTCGGTGATATAAATCCAGCGTTATCGCCAGGTACAACCAGCCTTCGCGGGTTGGGATATACGTGATATCTGACACCCAGCATTGATTGGGTTTGGAAACATCAAACTGCCGCTGTAACTGATTCTCAGCTACTGGATAGGAATGAACGGAGTTTGTCGTTAACCGGAACTTTCGTTTGTGTTTGGAAACGATTCCATGCTGGCGCATCAGACGAGCTACCCGATATCTGCTACAAGCGTGGCCACTTTCGTTCAACTCTGCATGGATTCTGGGGCTCCCATATGTTTTTCGACTCTTCTGATGAACAGCTTTGATCTCCACCAGCAATCGTCGGTTCTTTTGGCTGCGTGGGCTTTCGGGACGTTTCAGCCAGGCATAGAACCCACTATTACCCACTTCCAAAGTTCGACACATCAAACTAACTGGAAATGCTCCTCGGTGAGCCAGTATGAAAACATACTTCATTGCGGTTCCTCCGAGAAGATGGCCACTGCTTTTTTTAATATGTCACGCTCCATGCGAAGACGTTTGTTCTCTCTCCTTAACTGGCGCAACTCCTCATCCTCGGGACTTAAACGACCCTTGCCAGGGAAAGGCTCTATTTTCCCTTCCTCATACTTCTTATTCCAACGATGCAATAAATTCTCATTAATTCCAAGACCCCGAGCCACCTCAGAAATGCGCCTGCCTTCTTCGACAATCAAACGGACTGCTTCAACTTTAAATTCTTTCGTATATTGCCTGCGTTTCTTTCTCATTTGAACACCTCCAAAAATGATTGTATCCATCACTTTCTTTGTGTCCACTTTTACTGAGCAAGATCATTATGTCTCCTATTTTTTTTGAATGATTAAATACACGTGGTTTTCGTTGAATATCTCTTTGCGTCCGGGTCATCTTTGACCTCCCAGTTTAAATCTTTTAATCTAACAAGATGGTCCACTGAAATCG
>JADFGI010000157.1 GCA_022567815.1 Nitrospinota bacterium | reverse complement strand
TTTGAAAAAGGCTGCCACCTTCTTCAAACCCGCTCCAAAGGCTCCGCCCCTCCTATCCTACCAAAAGGATTTGAAGGTTGCCCAATATCGCTTCAATTTACAGGAATACCCGGAGGCGGAATTTTATTTAAAGAAAACACTTTTGCAATTTCCCGATGAACCCTCCGCTTTGAAACTCCTGCCCTGGACCTATTTTTATCAGAAAAGATACGACAAAGCCCTGCTGGCCTTTGAACGCAATCACACGGCCAACCCCAGAGACCCACGCACTCTTGCCGGAATGGGCTGGTGCTATCTGAGCATGAATAATTACCAACAAGCGTTGGACACATTTGCCAGGGCGGAGAAATTTTCACCAGCCGGGTTATATGATATTAATAAGGGCAGAGCGGTTATCTACCTCAAACAGAAAAATCCTGAAAAGGCTTTGGCCTCTTTAAAAGAAATATACAACCCTCGGGAAATAGAAAAAATATTGGCCTTTTGGCAATCCGAAGGCGATAAATTGTCCAAAAGTTCTTATCCCGTCCTGCCCGATAATTCCGGTTCCCCTTCCCTTTTCACCCTACCCGTTGACGGTCCCCGCTATCTGAGCATGCTCTGGGGAATTGACGACTCCGCCGCAAACGGACGGGGTATCCGACACCAAAGTGACGCTGGACCCAATTGGCAACATCTTTCTCTGCTAACTAAGGTTCTCCGGGGTTCGCGAGGACAGCGAACGTCTGCCCCGCATCTCCTCCCCGCGTTGCGGGGCGCTGAATTGGAGACCGCCTGGAGATATTACCGTCAGGGGTTTTACCGGCGGGCTTTGACGGCCTTTCAAAATCTGCCTGAAACATTGAGTCAAACCCTGGACGCTCAAAACGGACTGGCCTGGAGCTATCTCAAAAACAGGGAAATCCAAAAAGCCGATCCAGTGTTTTACCGGATCGCGCAAACTTACCCCAAATTTATCGGAGTCGTCAAAGGCCTGCAGGAATCCGAGAATTTAAAAATGCAAAAAGCGGCTTTTGCTCAATACTACTTCGACCTGAATAAATTCAGGATCGCCGAAAAGAAATTTGAAGCCTTGAAAGAGGAATTTCCCAACTGGCCCTATTCCTATGTTCAACTGGGAAAGATCGCATTAAAGAATAACGACCATGAGACGGCACAAAAATTATTCCTCAGGGCACTGGAGTTGGATCCCAAAAACAAGGCCGGTCTCGCAGGCATGGAAGCATTGGTGCAAATCCGGGAACCTGATCTGTATGAGGCCAATCAGGCGTTGAAACAAGAGAAGTACAGGAAGGCGGCCCGTCTATACCACGAATATATTGAATATCAAAAACCTTCAACGGAGCTGAATAAATCCCTGGCTCGCGCTTACAATGGGTTGGGGTGGAGTCAATTTCATAAAGGCCAATTCCAGCTGGCCGTGGAAAAATTCAAGCAATCCAGGAAGCATGAGGAATTTGCATCCGATTCTCTAAGGGGCATCGGCCTCTCCTATTTTCAGCTGAAAAGATACAAGGACGCCGCAAACTTTCTGAAATTCGTTCGCGATAACCATCCAGACGAAAAACAGGGAAGTTATGAGTTGGACTGGAGCATCCTGCGCAGTTGGGGAGATATTCGAGCGCGGCAGTATTTTGAACGCGAAATGCGGGTTGACCCCTTACGTGCCTCTTTGTATATGGGAATGGGTTGGATTCATTACAAGAACGGCAAACCCGATCTGGGGGTGGAATATTTCCTGAAAGCGATCTCCCTGGACCCCGATTCGGTGGTGTCCGATGAATTTTTCAATTTACTGGCGAGCCAACGCTTTGGGTGGCAGGTGTACAATCGCCTGGGTTGGGCTTATTACCACGAAAGAAAATTTAAGCGGTCTCTCGAAATGTTCCAAACCTCATTGAAGGAAAGGCCAGATAGAGCAGACGCACACAAAGGGATCGGGTACAATTTTTCCCAAATGAAAAAATACGCACCGGCCATAAAATATTTGCAACAGTCCCTGGTCCTCAATCCTGCCTCAACTCCAGTGATGGAGACCGTTTTGGATTCGGAGAGCAAAGATTCTATTGATATTAAGACCACAGCCCGGACCAAGCTGGCGAGGGTTTATTATCATTCAGGAAATTATCTGAAAGCCATCCAATATTACAAAAAGGATTTAACTTATCATCCCAGGCATACGGACGCTTATGCTGGTTTGGGTTGGGCTTATTTGAAGTTGCGCCGGCTGACCGAATCCAGGGCGGCTTTTACCGAATCGTTGAAGCAGGAGCCCTTGAATACCCGGTCGCACAAGGGTTTGAAAGAAGTGAAACAATTGCTGGCCACACGGAACATTCGCGTTAATAAACCGGCCTTTTCCAAAATTTCCATGACTTCCCCAACGCAAAAAGTGAGTCCAAATTAACTAAAAAACCGGTATACTGTGTAAAATCAAAACTTTTCCGTTGACACCTTCTCCAATACTGGTATCATTAGTATTAACCTCGAAAAAATTTTATTCAATTTTGAATATTTGACGCTCATTGGGGGGGGGAGGGGTACCTTTCTTTTTTCGCTGAGGAGTGGAAAATCATGGAGTTGAACGACAGTTCAACTCCATGATCCTTTGTCGAGTTGTCTTTATTTTGCCTGCCTGCTGAAAAAATCTGTCTTACCCTTTTTTCAATTTCTCAAAAGAATTCTTAAGTTCATCCACCACGGAAGGGTCCGCCAAGGTGGAAACATCGCCCAATTGGTCGGCTTCATTGGCGGCAATTTTTCGAAGAATGCGCCGCATTATTTTCCCGGAACGCGTTTTTGGCAAGGCGGGCGCCCATTGAATTACATCGGGAGAGGCTATGGGACCGATCTCCTTGCGCACAAACTTTTTGAGTTCCATTCCAAGATCCTGGCTGTATGCCACGCCATCCATCAAGGAAACATAGGCATAGATTCCCTGCCCCTTGATGGAATGGGGGAACCCGACCACTGCGGCTTCCGACACGGATTCATGCAGAACCAATGCGGATTCCACTTCCGCGGTGCCGATGCGATGGCCTGACACATTGATCACGTCGTCCACCCGGCCCGTTATCCAGTAATAGCCATCTTCATCGCGGCGGCATCCATCGCCGGTGAAATAATAACCCGGATAAAGCTTGAAATAGGTTTCCTCAAACCGGTCATGGTCTCCGTAAATCGTTCGAGCCTGTCCGGGCCAAGGCTCGGAAATAGCCAGGACTCCCGTCACTCCGTTGCCTTCCAAAACTTTCCCGGTTTCAGATTCAATAATGATCGGCTTGACTCCGAAAAAGGGGAACGTCGCCGAACCGGGCTTTAAAGGCGTGCACCCCGGAAGCGGTGTGATCAAAATTCCTCCCGTCTCCGTTTGCCACCAGGTATCCACGATGGGGCATTTTTCGCGTCCGATATTCTTGTGATACCAGCGCCAGGCTTCCGGGTTGATGGGCTCTCCGACCGATCCCAATACTTTGATGGAGGACAGGTCGTATTTGGCCGGAATCTCTTCGCCATGAGCCATCAGGGCACGAATGGCGGTGGGGGCCGTGTAAAACTGAGTGACCTTATGTTTATCGACAACTTCCCAGAAACGCCCCGCGTCGGGATAAGTCGGGATCCCTTCAAACATAAGAGTTGTCGCCCCATTCGCCAGGGGACCATAAATGATATAGGAATGCCCCGTGACCCAGCCAATGTCGGCGGTGCACCACCAGATATCGCCGTCATGATAATCAAAAATATATTTATGTGTCAGCGCGGTAAATATCATGTAGCCGCCCACGTTGTGCTGAACTCCCTTGGGTTTGCCAGTGGACCCGGAAGTATAAAGCAGAAACAAGGGATCTTCCGCATCCATTGGCTCCGCTTCGCAATCAGGAGATGCGTCGTGCATCTCATCGTGCCACCAGAAATCGCGACCGGCAACCATATTGACGGACATTTTGGAACCGACACGTTCCACAACAATACACGTCTCAACCTGCAGGCCGCCCTTTTGGGCTATTTCAATGGCCTCATCCGCACTGGCTTTCACAGGGACTGGTTTGGTGCCCCGGAAAGCTCCGTCCGTGGTGACCAGTAATTTTGACGAGGAGTCTTGGATTCTTTCTCCCAGAGCGTTGGCGGAGAATCCGCCGAAAACAATGGAATGGACGGCCCCAATCCGGGCGCAGGCCAGCATGGCCACTGCAAGTTCAACGACCATCGGCATATAGATGGTGACGCGGTCGCCTTTACCAATACCGCGTTTCTTGAGCACGTTGGCGAATTTGCAGACCTGCCCATGCAATTCCCGGTAGGTGAGCGTCCGGTTTGTTCCCGGTTCATTGCCCTCCCAGATGATCGCCGTCTGGTCCGCCCGCGTTTCCAGGTGCCTGTCCAGGCAATTGGTGGTGATATTGGTTTTTCCGCCCTTGAACCATTCGATGTAAATGGGTCCATTTTTTACGTTGTAATTAAATTGCCGGACCTGATCCCACTTTTTGAACCAAACGAACTTATCCGCCTCTTCCGCCCAGAATTTTTCGGGATCTTCAATGGACCGGTTATACATTTCCTTGTATTGATCCATGTTTTGAAAATAAGCCTTGTCGCTGATGGCTTTTGGCGGATTGTATATTTCACGATCACTCATTTAAAAAACTCCCGGCTGTTTTATTTTTGATCATCGTCCCTTGGAATGGTGCGAACCGCTCTTGCCGCTTCCGCAAGCGTCCATAGCCCATCGGGTTGTGTGTATTCCCCATCCCGTATATTAAAAACCCAGGTCCGCATCCGACCCGGAACCTGAAGGGCGATCATGGAAAATCCACCTCCAGGCGCGAAACATTCATGAATATGGATATCTTTACCAAACTTGTCCTTGATGGCCCAGGATTCATCGTAAATGGTGGAAAGTTCATCTCGCGTGGGTAACCGCCAATTTTCATAACCCGCGAATTTCTTTTCACTGAGGCATCTTGCATAATCGGCGCTATCTTGATAATTGACCCATTTCTTCAGGTCATTCATGGAATCTGTTTTGTTCCACATGAGGCCTTTTTCCGTATCCGTTACGGTTCCATCGCCATTATCAATAAATCGGTTTTTATCGCTCACGGTTACCATTAATGTCTAAATGGTTAATCAATATGGTTCGACCAAACGGAATGAAATTAACACTTTTCACTTTATTTTTCAAACCCCACTACGTGGGGAGGAAGAGTGGGCTACGCCTGTGATATCCTTTCCGTTGCCTTCATGCCCCGGGATACGCTTCGCTCACCGGCCCGCAACGATGGACCAAATATTCGGCACAAAGCAGGATTCAATCAGCCATAAACCCATCGCACGTTTACACTGGGTCCAGCGGCACGCTGGCGCGGAGTGCGCCTGCCCCCGTGAGGGGGAACTTGCTCACGCCCGCTACGCGGGAGGAAAAGTGGGGCTAGCGTTTGCTACGCTCACTAGCCCTGGAAAACCTAAAAAACTATGGTATGTTAGCATTGGGTCCAGCGTCACGCTAGTCGATCATCCCGATTCAGGTTATTGATTCTTTTTAATAATGAACACCTCCCAGACACCCGAACCATCCTTAAAAATTTTACTGACCCATTTTAAATGGACGATTGATCGTTTTGAAGAAATTTTGAAAAACGAAAAATCCGATTATTACCGGGACGCGGCGTTGCAACGGTTCAGTTTTACCTGTGACATGGCTTTGAAATGTATCCGTTCCATGGCCGCTGAACAAGGGAAATCCTGCGAAACCTTCCGGCAATGCGTGGAATGGTGCCTGGAAAAAAACTGGTTGGAAGAAAATTCCCCCTGGAAAGAGATAACCGAATCTCACGGTCAAGCCCCGAAAAAGCTAAAAGGCGAATCGGCGGATTTGGAATATGACAAGCTGGATTCTTATTGCCGGCTGTTGAAAAATATTTATCAACACCTGAAAATTTAGTGATTCCCACAAGTTAATGATTCCTTTCCCTTTATCGCCTTCCTTAAATTAATTCTACAACAAATTTCTATCTTTCCTATTAGGTAATTTGGCGATAATTTCCACATAATATACTGTAAAAGCGAAAATTATTTATTGACAAATTACCTGAAAAATCAATACTATCCAACATCCAATAAAACTTGCTTCTTCAATATGCGCAACGTGGATTGAGGATAAGATCAAAATGAATTTGAGGGATGTTCTTTGTTTTCAACTTAAGATGTTCTTTGTTTTCTACTTTTGGAAAGGATAAAAAATGAAAAATCCAATCAACTGTCTATTCATGAAATTAGGAATTTTATTTTTTGTCACGCTATTTTTTCAAACTGCCTTTGTACCAGCATCTGAAGCGGGCGAAATGACGCCATTTTACAAATCCTGGTTACAGGAACATTCCTATGTCCATCCCAGTTTAAGACCGAAAACTCAGCCTGCGCCAGCAAAGAAAATGGCCCAACCAAAGGCAATGGCCAGCGCCAAAACCACTACCAAAAAGACGGGAAGCGGGGCATTTTGGAAATCCTGGTTACAAGAACATTCTTATGCCCATCCGGGAATTGGATCCAGTCCGGCAGTTGCACCGGCGGCAAAAAGCCTGGCCAAGGCGGCTCCAACGAGCGCTGTTAAAAGCTCTGTCGCGAAAACCAAAAGTGCGCCTAAATTCAACATTTGCAATTTTGTTTGTTTATCGACCTGCAAAACCTGCAAAACTTCTTCCAACAATTATTTAATGTCCAGGGAATAATTGGATGGACGCCTATTTTGGCGTATCTGATTTAAAATAAGAAAACCGATTTACTCGCGCAACGTTATCGAACGGTATGTTTGGATTCCACATCTCTGCCGCCTCCAGTCTTGCCTGACGAGGCGGCCCGAAGGGAATGCGGAAGTTCATACAAATTGTAGAAACACCGCTGTCGAGGGGGAATATTTTCAAAACCGGCTGAAGGAAATCGAATCCCCGCATGTCAAGGAAGTCCGCGGTAAGGGATTATTGATTGGCGTGGAACGGGTTCCCGAAGCGGGAGGCGCGCGGAAATTTTGCGAAGCCCTGCGGGACAAAGGCCTTCTTTGCAAAGAAACTCATACCAGTCATTCGCTTCGCCCCTCCCCTCATCATTCAGCAAAATGATCTCGACTGGGCGCTTGAGAGAATTCGGGAGG
>JADFGI010000156.1 GCA_022567815.1 Nitrospinota bacterium | reverse complement strand
ATGCGGTCGATGCAGATAAAAATGAAATCATTGCGTTTAGTGATGCCAATACAATTTTTGAAAAAGATGGCCTTAAGAAATTAGTGCGCAATTTTGGAGATGAAAGAGTTGGATGTGTGTGCGGATTATTGAAATTTATCAGTGTCAAGGGCAGCACAAGCGGAGAGCTTGAGGGGGCCTATTGGCGGTATGAGACAATGTTAAAAAAGATCGAAGGGGCTCGAGGGTCATTATTAGGCGCGAACGGGGCTATATTTGCGCTCAGAAAGAATCTTTTTTTCAAGTGCCCGGAGGATACCATTGTTGAAGACTTTGTGGTCCCCATGAAAATTCTTGAAAAAGGGTATAAAGTCATTTATGAACCCGAGGCTATTGCCGTTGAAGACGCGGCCAAACATATTATTCAGGAGAAGCAGAGAAGAATCCGTATAGGGGCCGGGGATTTTCAGGCATTGGCCATGTTTACCGGTATGCTTAATCCCAAAAAAGGGTTTGTGGCATTGTCATTCTGGTCGCATAAAGTTTTGAGGTGGTTTGTTTGGTCTTTTATGGCGGCCGCTTTTATATCAAACGCCCTTTTACTCAATGAACCGTTTTATGTGGTTACGTTTATTGCCCAGGTAACATTTTATATGTGCGCCATAACCGGGCAGATGCTCAGTTGGGTGGGGATTCCGATCAAGTTTTTCAATCTTTGCTATTATTTTGTTTCCATGAATCTTGCCTTATTCTTAGGGTTTATTAATTTTATTTCCGGAAGGCATACTGTCAAGTGGGATAGGACGGAGAGGGAATGAATCCTGTGTCATTGCGAGGCGCGTGACTTCGATTTCGAAGTCGCGTAACGTGGCAATATTTATAGATTGCTTCGTCACTGTCGTTCCTCGCAACGACGAGTTATGCAAAGTTCTCGGATGATCCGGGGAATCTATTCATGAGCCCCAAGATATCGGTCATCATTCCCGCCTTCAATGAAGAATCCTCCATCGGTCTTGTCCTGAACGATCTTCCCAGAAAAACCCTGCACGAAATAATTGTGGTCGATAACGGCTCGACCGATAACACCGCCGAGGTTGCGCTAGAATCCGGCGCCCGGGTGGTCCAGGAAAAACGCAAAGGTTACGGGTCGGCCTGTTTGCGGGGAATCGCCGAATTGAATCAACCGGATATCGTGGTTTTTCTTGATGGTGATTACAGCGATTATCCCGAGGATATCGATCAACTCATTCAGCCGATACTTTCAGGAGAAAAGGATTTTGTTTTGGGGAGCCGCATGATTCTGCCCGAAAGCCGGGCCGCCCTGTTGCCGCAAGCGCGCTATGGCAACCGGTTGGCTGTCTTTTTGATGCGGATATTTTTCAGGCATCGTTATACCGACTTGGGGCCATTTCGGGCCATTCGATATGATTCCCTGATAAATATCGGGATGCAGGACATCAATTTCGGCTGGACGGTTGAAATGCAGATCAAAGCCGTGCAGAAAGGATTGAGGATATGCGAAATTCCGGTTCGTTATCGGCAAAGGGTAGGGGTGTCAAAAATCACTGGAACGTTTTCCGGTACGCTAAAAGCGGGGACAAAAATAATCTATACCATTTTTAAATATCTGATAGTCTAAATGCTTACTAATTCAATCCCAAACGACGCAGGATTATTTTAAAAGTGCATAAAATCGCCGCCATCTGGTTATTGCTTGTTTGTTTTGCATTCAGTTCGTCAACTTGGGCGGCGGAAGACATCAAGACCCTTGTTCAAAGCCGACTCAGCAAGGACGGGCTGGTATTGGATTTGAGCAGGGTAGTTATCGGGACTAAAGGAGCCAAGGAACTCGCCCAAATGGAGCAATTATCCTCGGTGACCACGCTCCTGCTACAAGGAAATAAAATTAAATACAAGGGGATGAAGGCCCTGGCAAAATCCCCCCACCTGGCAAATCTCCAACATCTTGACCTGTGGGGCAACCTGATTGGCGATCTCGGACTCAAGGCCTTGGCGGAATCTCCGTATATGAAAAATTTGGAATCTTTAAAAATATGGAAAAATGAAATTGGGGATGAGGCTTTTGGTTTTGTGGGCCGCTCGAAAAATTTTCTTAAATTAAAAACGCTTTTATTGAACGATAATCTGATAACTCCTGATGGTGTTGCGGCATTGGCTGAGGTTGAAACCTTGCCGAAACTCGAAATCCTGAATTTATTTCGCAACGAGATAGGGGATGACGGGGCAGTAGCATTGGCCAATTCTAAAAACTTCCCCAATCTGCAAGTGCTTTATATGGGACAAAACAATATTGCCGATGCCGGAGCGGAGGCGCTTATGGACAGCCAGTTTTTTCCTAAACTTGAAACTCTTGATCTGGTGATGAATCCTCTTTCCCAAAAAATGCGCATGAAGGCTTTACAAATTAGCAAGGAAAAGGGGATTCAAATCATTATCCGATGAAACCGCAAAACCTTTGGGTTTTAATTTTGTGCATGTCGTTGGGTCTGGGCTTCCCGTGGAAAAGTGTGACTGCCTTGCCCCTTTATCCATACAAAGATATCGGGGATGGTAAGCCAGCAACGCAAGTAACCCTGACTCTGGTCGATGGTCTGGCGATGGACCGTGCGGGCAATATCTATATAGCCCATCGATCTAAAAACCGTATCCGCAAATTAACTCCGGACGGGATCATCACCACGGTTGTTGGCAATGGCATTGCCGGTTTTTCAGGTGACGGCGGCCCGGCTCTGGAGGCTTCCCTCAATTTCCCCGCTGGGCTTGTGGTGGATGACGACGGCAGTATTTATATCGCCGACCGAAACAATCATCGCATTCGTAAAGTGAATGCCGATGGCATTATCACCACCGTGGCTGGTAATGGAATTCCAGATTGGAGCGGCGATAATGAGTCCGCCGTGAATGCCAGCTTGAATTTCCCCTCCGATGTCGCCCTGGATTCGGAAAAAAATCTTTTTATATCCGATCGATCCAACAACCGCATTCGTAAAGTAGATAACCAGGGTATCATCACGACGATCGCAGGAACGGGGCCTCCCGGTTTCGGGGGAGATTTCAGGCCGGCGGTGGATGCTTTATTAAAATATCCATTTGGCATTTTCATCGACCCGCAGGAAAATCTTTATATTGCCGACCGGGGTAATAACCGAATCAGGATGATCGACAAGCAGGGAATCATTACCACAGTGGCTGGAGATGGGATGCATTCCTATTCCGGGGATTATGGACCCGCGACACAAGCGAGCCTGGCCTTTCCGACGGATGTCGTAAAAGATGATGCGGGAAATATTTTTATAACCGACCGGAACAACAACAGAATTCGAAAAGTGGACCCTGTTGGAATCATCACCACCTTTATGGGAACGGGACAGTCGGATTTTAATGGAGATGGTGAAATTGCCGCGGAAACGAATCTTTATCTACCGTTGGTTTTTGTCATTGACTCGAAAAATCAAAATTTAATCGTTGCGGACCGGTCTCATTTCCGCATACGCAAGGCCCACTTAAAAAATCAAATTGTGAGTACCCTTGCAGGCAATGGGCGGTTTTTGCAAAAGGGAGACGGTGGCCCCGGACTGGGGGCGACTCTGGATGGCCCTTCGGGAATCGTGATTGACAGCAAGGGAAATATTCTTTTCGCGGATAAGAATCACAACAGAATACGCAAGATCGACAAGCATGGAATCATCAGCGGCTTTGCGGGAACCGGGGCTTTAGGTAATGAAGGCGATGGCGGTCCCGCCCTCAAAGCGGCTCTTTTTCTGCCTTCCCTGATGGCGATTGATGCGGATGACAATGTCTTCGTTGTCTGCCGTTTGGGACATGGATTCATAATCAGAAAAATCTCTGCCCAGGGAACGATCACCCGGTTTGCCGGTAACGGAAGGCAGGGAAATGAAGGCGATGGCGGGCCCGCCATTAATGCTTCCTTTTACACCATCACCGACATCGTTACTGATAGCGAAGGGAATTTGTACATAGCGGATCAAACCAACTTTAACATCCGGAAAGTCGATCGCAACGGGATCATTTCCAAAGTTGTGGATGAGAAGATTAAAAACCTTGGAGAAGAAGTCCATCTGAATGGATTGGTTATAGATGAAGCCGGTAATATTTACTTTTCCGATTCAGGAAGTAGTAAAGTAAGAAAAATCTTCTCCGACGGGAAAACTCTGACCATTGCCGGAACCGGAGATTTTAAAAATTTTGGCAACGGTGGCCCGGCACTAAAAGCGGGAGTCCGTTCTCCTGGCGGCTTGACCCTCTCCCCCCAGGGAGAGTTGTATATTTGCGAACAGAACTCAGCGGTCATCCGAAAAATTGATAAAGACGGAATCATTCACCGGGTGGCGGGAACGGGAGAACCCGGATTCAGCGGTGATGGCGGTCCCGCACCCCAGGCGCGGTTGAAAAATCCCTTTCGTGTGGTTTTTGATCCCGCAGGCAATTTATATTTTTCCGACCGCGACAACAACCGCATCCGTAAAATCGATACTAGGGGGATCATCAGCACGATTGCCGGAAATGGAAATATCGGCTGGATGCAGGATGGACTTGAAGTACGAATTACCGTGCATAATTTTCCGTGAATGAGCGGACCGGCTTATGGGCGAGGTATCATGTCATTGCGAGGCCTTAAGGCCGAAGCAATCCAGAGACTCTGGATCGCCGCGCCGCCTTTAGCGGCTCGCGAAGACGAGAAAAATGTTTGGCCAGGCTGGTGTACCCCATTGGGGCATGAAGACAAGGGAAAGGATATCACAAGCGAAGCGAACGTTATCCCCACTTTTCCTCCCCGCGCCAGCGTGACGCTGGACCCAACCAGCCTGGGGGCTGGCCCCAGTATTAACGTTCTATGAGTTTGTGGCTGACGAAATCTTACGCAGTGCGGAGTTTTTTCAGGGCTCGTGTACCCCTCCGGGGCATGAAGGCAACGGAAAGGATATCACAAGCGTAGCGAACGTCAGCCCTCCTGCGTAGCAGGCTTTTCCTCCCCGCGTTGCGGGGATGGTGGGATTAACTTTTTGTGATTTCATGAAACAAAAATCAGTTCTAAAACACCGCACCCGATTGATCCTGGCCTTCGTGATTCTCTGTGCCGCCACCGTATCGATTCTGTTTACCGGTCCGGGGTTTGGTTTCATCTGGCAGGTGGTGCTTTCGGGATTTTTATTATTTTTCCTTTTCTGGCTCATTACAGATTAAATATTCCTTACTCGCCCCTATCGCACTATCGCAACGAAAGTAATACCAACCCCGCAAGCGCCAGGGACGATAAAAACAGGCACACGAGATTAAACTTCCCCACGCGCTGAAAATTCCTTTCCGACTCCTCCTTGAATTCCTTTAAAGCATCGCCGACCTGACGGCTCACTTCCTCCGTAACAGATTCCATGATCGCGCCTTTGACCTGTTTCACCTTTTCAACGATGATCTGGTCCAACTCCCAGAGGATGGCTTTGGTCAATGCGGGCGATTCCTTTTTAATTTCCTCCTTGACCGCCAGAACGTTGTCCTCCTGCCACCGATTCATTTTTTTATCGATTTCTTCGAGCTTGGCGCGAATCACCTTTTCAATTTTGGGATCAATGTCCGCACAGTCCTCTCATCAATGACGATCTCAATCGCCCGCCACTTATCGTTACTTAAAGAAGAAACTGTTGGATTTTTAAGCGACTTCAACAACCCCAAGATCCTCTTTAAATTTTTCACCTCAACATTCATCTTTAAACCAACCATATTATTGGCCGCAATCGCCCCTTGAAGAAGCATGCTGATCTGACCCATTTTGTGCTTTTTCCATGGATCCTTTAAAGACTTTTTATTGGCAATGAACTGTGTTGTCGACTCACAAACCGTTGCAATGATCCGCAATTTGTGCGCCCTCAAACTACTACCTGTTTCAGTCAATTCGACAACCGCATCGACCAAACCATCAGCCACTTTGGCTTCTGTAGCGCCCCAGCTGAATTCCACATCTGCCTTGATCTTATTCTTCCTCAAATAACGTTTCGTCACATTAATAATTTCAGTAGCAATTTTTTTACCCCGAAGATCCTTGACCGATTTAATCAGTGATCTTTCCGGTACTGCCAAAACCCAACGAACTTTAACCGCACTCTGTTTAGCATAAACCAGATCCGCCAAAGTGGTGACTTTAGAGCCATTTTCCAAAATCCAATCGGCCCCGGTAATTCCACAGTCAAGAGCACCCTCCTCTACATAGCGGGATATCTCTTGCGCCCTGAGTAGCACCGGATTAATTTCCTCATCATCAATAGATGGGAAATATGACCTACCGGAAACATAAATTTTAAAACCTGCGCGCTCAAAAACCTTTATAGTGGCGTCTTGCAAGCTTCCTTTTGGCAAGCCCAATTTTAATTTTCGCATCTCAATTGCACAGAGCCTTTACTCTAAAATATAGTCCATTTTAAAATATAACCGCTTAGTCCCATCTCTTTGTGTTTAAAACCTTTAGGGACTAAATAAACAGCGTATTATAGCTTCACCACCTACCGTTGTAAAGACAATTGTTACCATCATTAGAGTATAATATGAATGATACCTGTTATGCAAGGAAAAGACCATAAAACCTATTCTTCCCGAAAATCACTTGTCAAAGGAACCATTCACAGATATAATCATCGATCAGATCAAGTCATCTGGTACAAATCGTCCTTTTTTAGGGCAGGAAACTACAATGCTAAAATTACTTCGCAAAAAAGGGGTTGCTAAAAAGGTCATTTGGTTCGTCGCAATTTTGATCATCTTTTCCTTCGGATTTCTTGGAACCGCTTATCTGATCACCGGGAATAATGCTCCCGGTTATGCCGGAAGAATTTTTGGAAAAAAAATTTCTGTTGAAGATTTTAGTAAAGTCTATCAAAACGCGCGTATTCAAGCCGTCCGAAAATACGGATACAACCTCAACAAAGTTGCCCATTTGCTGAATCTGGAAGCCCAAACATGGGATTTATTGATCCTTTTGCGCGAAACTAAAAAAAGAAAGATCAAGATCCCGAATAATGAAATCGTTAAAGCCATTGAAGAAGATAATTCTTTTCAGAAAAACAACCAGTTTGATGTCTTATTGTACAATACAATTCTTCGTAATTTACAGATCCGGCCGAGAGATTACGATGAAAATGTACGAGACAATTTAAAGA
>JADFGI010000155.1 GCA_022567815.1 Nitrospinota bacterium | reverse complement strand
TGCAAATGGCCATTTTCGCCGCGTTGCTGCCGACAATGCCACCACCGATGATCACGACATGACCGGGGTCCACGCCCGGAACCCCGCCCAGTAAAATGCCCCATCCGCCATTCGCCCTTTCCAGACACTTGGCTCCCTCATGAATGGACATCCGGCCCGCCACTTCGCTCATGGGGATGAGCAGGGGAAGCGATTTGTCCGGCAATTGCACGGTTTCATAGGCGATACCAATGACTTTTCTTTCCAGCAAGGCGAGGGCCAGTTCCTTGGCTGGAGCCAGGTGGAGATAGGTATACAGGATCTGGCCTTCCCTGAGGAGCGCCAACTCTTCAGCAAGCGGCTCTTTCACTTTTATTATCATTTCGGCTCTGCCGAAAATTTCCTCCCGGTTGGCGATTTTTGCGCCCTGCTCTTCGTAATGCCGGTTGGAGAGACCGCTCCCCAACCCAGCCTTGTCTTCCACCAGAACTTCATGGCCCAGAGTCACAAGGTCGTGGACCCCTGCAGGTGTGATGGAGACGCGGCCTTCATCCATTTTTATTTCTTTAGGAATACCGATGATCATATTTTTATTTTCCCTTATCTTTGCGTTGAACCATTCATTCAGAGAAAAACAGTTTGAACCCAAACCAGAAAGCATCGCCCGGCGTGAGCAAACTGCCCCTCCGGGGAGGAGAGCTTTGCGCAAGTCGGGAATCTTCATGGAGTTTGCTCTGAGTCCACCCCATACGTCATCGCGAGCCGCAAAGCGCCGCGGCGACCCAGAGTCCCTGGATTTACCCCTTCGGGGCACGAAAGCTTCGGAATATTATAACGGCTTCGTCGCCGTTGGCCTCTCGCAACAACAGGTTATGCAAAGGTCTCTTGGCGAAGGAGTTGGAAACCATTTAAACCTGTTTTCAGGTTTCCCGCCACCAATATTTTATATCCGAATTATTGTTTCAGCGAAATTTGATCTTTAAATTAAAATCCTTTAGATTAAAAGCAGAAATCCTCTTTCAAAACTTAAACAAAAACTATTTGGAGATCATACCGTTGGCAGAAGTTGATAAATCCAAAATCGAGCATTTAGTGCATTCCCAGTTAAGTCCGGATGGCAAGTTACTGGATCTGGATGACAAGGAAATCGGACCGAAAGAGTTAAAACGAATGGCTGAACTGGAAGAACTTTCCCAAGTGGAACAGCTTTATCTGAGCCACAATTTTCTTGCCGGAGAAGCCATCGAGATACTCGCAGGATCGAAGGTATTCAGCAATCTTCGTTCTCTTTATTTGAACCACAATAATCTGGGCGACGCCGAGGCCGAATTGATTGCACAATCTCCAATCATAAAAAATATAAAATGCCTGATGTTTGAAGCTAATAACATCGGTCCCAAAGGAGCTGAATCCCTGGCAGAATCCGCCAACCTGCAAACGCTGGAAATTCTGTTCATGGACACCAACCCCATCGGCTCACGGGGGACAGAAGCCTTAGGTAAATCGACTCAGCTTCCAAATCTTCGGGCCTTGCATCTGGACAGCACGGGTCTTGGTGACGAGGGAGCGGTTTGCCTGGCAAACTCTGCGGAATTGGCTCACCTCACCAAGCTTTATTTATGCGCCAACAACATAGGCGACCGGGGAGCCATTGCTCTGGCTAATTCTCCCTATCTCAAGAATCTGACTGCGTTGAGCTTATGGAGGAATGAAATCCGCGACCCTGGCGGAAAGGCCATAGCGGAATCAAAAACATTTGCTAAATTGGAAAGGCTTTATATGAGTCTGAATTTTATAGACCGGCCCGTGAGAAAAATCATCCGAAAATCGGAACTCGCCGCCAGACTCACAACTTTGGTCATGGACTAGAGTCCATCGTAAAACCGCCCCCTTCGTCATCGCGAGCCGCTGAAAGCGGCGTGGCGACCCAGGGTCTCTGGATTTACCCCTTGCGGGGCACGAAGGCCAGGGAATATTATAACGGCTTCGTCGCTAGTGCTCCTCGCAATGACGATCAAAGGATCTCTCCATATCAGAGCAATTATCATGGGGCTTATATAAACTTGCCGACGGTCATTCCCAGGAGATACCGATGGACTATAAATTTACCTACAATAGGTTTTTCAATGTGGTTTTTCACCTCGGGGTGGCGGTCAACGTGGTTGTTGTGCTTTGGTTGATGCTGATGTTATTCGATGTGATTTGACAGAACAGATTTTTGAGGTCATGCCAATTCTATTCAGGCTAAATAAATATCAATAAACATATATAAAATAATAAGTTATAGAATATATATGGCGAGAAATTTTTCTTTCATGTCCTCTCTGTCCCACTAAAGTCCCACTTTTTGCGGGAAATCGGCCTTCAAGTTGGAACATCGGTGCGCAAACGTTCCGGGTCGGGGTTCCATGGAGGCAGGCATTTTTTGGTTGGAATGACCCGGCCTTTTTGAATCGTTCCCCCACGCAAGGCCGCTCCAATGAGACCCGTACCCACCATGACGGCGAAGATCAAGTAAGAGGCCGGCATGACCATCAAGTCGCCAAAGGCTTTCCACGGATTTCGTGATTTCAGCAAAAGAACCGCCAATACGGCCAGAAGCTGTAAAAATCCGGTAAGGCTTTGGGTTGTGTGATGGTTTTCCAAACCATCCAGCCAAGTCAACCACGGAACTACCCAGAAAAACAACAGACCGAAAGTCACCATTACCAACGCCGCGCTTCCCTTAACGGGACCAAGGGAAGTCCATGCCCCGTTGACCAGGCTGCGTGACCATCCCCGGAACGCGCGAGCCGGGGTGGTGTACATGGTGGTCACCAGCGTCTTTCCACCATAAAGTATCATCGGCACAAAACCTTTTAACTTGGCCAGGTATCCGAATGATGCGTCATTGCTGGAATATTTTTTGACCGCTTCGTGGGTTCCAATGGTCTTGTAGGCTTCGCGCGTTATAAGCAAATATTGGTCGTTAATCAAGCTTTGGGGTGAGCGTGGGTCCATGAACTTTCTCAGGTTGGTGACCATGAAGAGATAACCGAATACGGCGAGGTTCACCAGGTAAACCCCGAAGCTGGGTTGACGCTGGCTCGCCAGTACTATGGCCACGGAGGCTTTGGAAGGTAAAATCTGGGCCATAACCTGGCTCAAAAGATAGGGGGCGTGCTGGGTATGAGCGTCCGTGAACAGCAACCACTCACCCCGGGCCACCTCGTATCCCTGATACATGGCATGCGCTTTTCCCATCCATCCCTCCGCCCGAGGTTGACCGTCGACGAGCTTGAGGCGGGGGTGGTCCCCAGCATATTTTTTCAAAATGTCGCCTGTTCCATCTTCCGAACAATCATCGACGACGATAATTTCCAGATTAGGGTAGTCCTGGTTGAGCAGGGAGGGAAGGTAATTCTCGATCTGGTGGGCTTCGTTTCGCACGGGAAGAATGATGGACACCAGCGGGGAATTGTCCGGCAGTCCGAGTGTTTTTTCGCGGACCACCGGGATTTTCACGGCGCATTGATTGTACCAACGGTTCCAAAAAATCAACCAGAAAATCAATACGACGGCGGCATCAAACCAAATCAAAATCAGCACCCTCCAAAGTGTTCATTTCGGGTTATTATAAGTAAAAGTTGTCATTCATCTTTATTGTTCATCCATCCTTGTCTTCTCAAACACCTCATCCCTGGCAATGATTCCCTTTTCGTCCAGCAACTCAATCACCGCCTCAATCGCATACATTATTGAATATGGTCAGTTCTTCCAGGGTGTCGAGGCATGGAGATGCCTGATATTATTTCAGGACATTGATAAAGTCAATTTATGGGTATAATCCTGCGGTCAGAAAAGGCAACAGATGAAAATTGCGGTTTGGCTTGTGAAAGGGGATAGTATTTTTGGATTTATTTCTTTTTATCTTCCAGCAGCAATTCGATCGTTTTGCAGATCCTTTCCAAGCCTATGGTCGACGTATTAAATACCAGGTCAAACCTTGAGGGGTCGTCCATATCCTTACCAAAATAACTTTTTAAAAAGTTTCGCCGTTCACGGTCCGTTTCTCCAACCATTTTTTCCGCCTCTTTTTCAGGGACGTTGCGGAGGCCCGCAATTTTTTTGACACGGTCCGCAAAAGGCGCCGTCAACCGGATGCGCAAACCTTCTTTTTTATCGCCCAGTATGTAGTTGCAGCCACGGCCTAAAATAATTGCGCTCTCGTGGGCCACGATGACTTTTATTAACTTGGAAATCCTTATCACGTAATCCTCTGGAAGGATGGCTCCGGAATGGATCAGGTAATTGACCCATTTGTCCATCAAAGGTTGCCTGTGTTCATCCAGTGTTTCGATGAACCTTCGGCTCAGTCCTTCATGGACAGCCAGGGAATCCAGCAAATTCCTTCCGTAAACTTTCCAACCCAGAGTTTGTTCCAGCTGTGGGATGATTTTTTCCTCGCCGCACCCAAAGTCACGGGAAACTGCAAGGAAGGGATGCACCGCAATTTTCGTCTGATCTCTCTTTATCTTTTCCTGTTGTTTTTTTAATTCCCACTCGTTGATTTTTTCGGCAATGATTTTTTCGGTTAGGGATTCTGGAAGGGTGGTAGTCATAATCAAGGATCTCCCATATAAACATTTTGTAACACTTACCCTTAAGGGCATCTCTAAAAATTACATTTGGCCATGAGCGGCCCTTATGAAATAAGGGCCCGCGAGTTGCCTGAAGGAAAATTATCGAATTATTAGAGGTCTCCTTAAATATGTTCCCCAGTGCCGGTATTGTCAATTTTGCCAGGGGCGACCGTCCCAATAAATACAAATTCAAGTATGTATCCAAGTGGGCAAACGTCTTATTTGTAACGGATTGAGATGATTAAAGGGAAAATTGGGAAAAGAGGACATATATTTGTTTTATATTGTTTAATTTTTTTGGAGGGTTGAGTCATGCCTACCTATCTAATTCTTGGGAAATATACAGATCAGGGAATAAAAACGGTCATGGAAACAACCAAGCGACGTGAGCTATTTAAAGAAACCGCCGAAAAATGCGGAGTCAGGATAAAACAAATCATGTGGCTCATGGGTGAGTACGATGTCATGGACCTTGTGGAAGCGGATGATGACAAATCAATTGCCGCACTCTTGTTAAAAGCAGGCTCCTGGGGGTTTGTGAGAACGACCACTTGCAGGACCTTTACGCAAGATGAAATGGAATCTATTTTTCAGAAAATGGGATAAAAACTGTTTCAAATCATGGGTTGGCTATTTGAAGTATTGCGGGGGGAACGGATCCATCACGGTTCCAGGGAACAGCCAGTTGATGAGGTTTGCGCCAATGATATAGACTGGCCCTGGCCAGGATGCCAGGGGTTGAGGTCAGGCCAATTCCAGCGGGGCGGTGGCTTTTACGAGGAACTCCTCATTTTTCCACTGTAGCTTGTTAAGGGGAATGAGATAATCCCCCTTTTCATTCCTGAAGGGACGCCAATCGTTATCTATATACACCTCATTGGGGCGGAACCCGGCCTTGTACATGAGCGACTGGTTGTCCGAGATATAGTATCCCAGATAAAAATGCTTGACCCCGTGGTGCCTGGCAAACTCCAACTGTTTTAGGATGCTGAAATTTCCCAATCCCATCCGGGTATCCGGCGCATCGTAAAACGTGTATATGGCCGAAAACGTGTTGCTGGTATGATCGCCAAGCGCCACGCCGATCAATTTGCCGTTCAGGTAATATTCAAACTCGATTCCGTAAGGGGTGTTGACGTAAAAGGAAAGCCGGAAATTCTGATGGTCTTCCACATCGTCCTGAAGAGCCTGGAACCGTTTTTTATGATTCAGGTACAGCCGGAATTTTTCCTCGGTATATTGGGGTTTTCCAATTTCGATCCTCACGTCCTTGCAGGCCAAAAGCGCGCGCTTTTGGCTTCGGGTGCGTTGAAAATCATCGGTCCGTACGCGAAGGGGAATACATTGCCGGCAATCCTGACAACGAGGCCGAAAAAAGTAATCCCCGAAATGCCGCATCCCGTGAGCCAATAAGTATTCAAACTCCACTTCCGAGATATCCTCCAGCAAATATTCCTCGAAAAGAGAGTCACGGTCTTTAAAATATCCGCATTGAAATGGCTTGGAATCTATGAAATGGGCCAGCATGATTTTATGTTAAAAAAATATGGACCGGGTCAATAAAACGCTACTTTATCTATATCGCATCAATTATAACATTTCAATTCCAAATAATCGCGAAAACCTGTTTTTCCGCCTTGTCACCGCCTCTGGCCAAAACCATATTCAATGACTGCAAGCACGTAAGTTCCCAAAGTGCAAGGACATTGCATCATAAACCAATCTATGATTAACTCTCCCACTACGTGGGTGGAAAAGCCTGCTACGCCCCGCCACGCGGGGTGGAAAAGCCTGCTACGCAGGAGGGCTGACTGCTCACTTCGTTCACGAGCCCTTAAAAGCCATAATGCATAGCACGTTAACATTGGGTCCAGCGTCACGCTGGCCCCGCCACGTGGGGAGGAAAAGCCTGCTACGCAGGAGGGCTGACGTTCGCTTCGCTCACGAGCCCTAAAAAGCCATAAATCCACCGTACGTTGATATTGGATCCAGCCTCAGGCTGGTCGCCCGTTAATATTAGGTCCAAGTCGCACATTAATAATGAAGCCTGCGTGAGGGCTGGTGAGCACAGCGAGCGTAGCCTTAACTTTCCCCCTCGCGGGAGCGAGAATTATGAAAATTTCAGTCATCATTCCAACACTCAATGAAGCACTCATCCTGGAGAAAACAATTGCGGAGATCAACCGCCACTCTCCCCACGAAATAATCATCGCCGACGGCGGGAGCGATGACAACACCATCGACATCGCTAAAAAGTTCGGCCTGCGGATTGTCACCAGCCCTCCCGGTCGCGCTTTGCAAATGAATTCAGCGGCTCAAATCGCTACCGGAGATGTCCTGTTCTTTTTACATGCCGACAGCCGGGTGGATGAAAAAAGCTACCAAAAAATGGCCTCTGTCATGGAAAAGGAAAATAAGGTGGGCGGGGCCTTCAGCCTGGCTATAGAATCGGAAAAACCCTCATTGAAAATAATCTCCCTTTTTGGCACACTGAGGGCAAAGCACCTCAACCTGGTTTTTGGGGACCAGGCGATCTTTGCCCGGACCAGCGTGTTCCACGAGATAGGCGGTTTTCCCATATTGCCC
>JADFGI010000154.1 GCA_022567815.1 Nitrospinota bacterium | reverse complement strand
CGAAACAAAACGTTTAAGAATGTCCGATATTCCAATCGCTTTCTTTTCGGCAATTCTCTGGGGGAGTTCCTGTGCAATCATTTCCACTCCCACGCCGGGATTGATGAGGTTGACCATAATCAATCCCAGGGTTACGGAGATGGCGGTCGTGGTCATGAAATATATGAAAGTGATGGCTCCGGTTTTCCCAACTTTGCGGACGTCCCCCAATCCTGCAATTCCCACGATCATCGAAGAGATGATCAGCGGGACCACCAGCATCTTGAGGAGGTTAAGGAAAATCTCCCCCATCCACGTCACAGCTTCCATTTCCTTCCCAAAAACCCAGCCGCAGACGACTCCCGATGCGATTCCTACAAGCATCAGATACAAAAGGAAGTTACTGTTTTTTTTCATTATTTTCCGCTCCAATGGGTGATTTTAAAGGAAAGAGAACGGTTTGAATCAGAACAACCGCCTTGCAGTTGAACTCCACATTAATTTTTCGGCATGGATAAGGGAAAGGATTAATTTCAACGTAAGCGGGCAATAAGAATTCAACCTGTCTGAATAGTTCCCAAAGCTACTAACTTTTCCCTTAATAAACTGTAATTATTATTGAATTTATTTTTTGATCAAAAGTATCTTTGAAATCCGCATGACGTGCGTGGTAAAGTCAGGGTAAATTCCATTAATTGGGAGGTCAATATCATGGGAGAAACTGTCAAGCTCACCTATCAGGGAAAAACCTACGAATTTCCAGTACTGGAAGGATCCTGTGGAGAAAAAGCCTTCGATATTTCAACCTTACTTTCTGAAACGGGCCTGATCACTTTTGATCCGGGGTTTCTCAGCACCGGGTCCTGCGAGAGCAAAATAACCTATTTGGAAGGTGAAAAGGGGGAATTATTATACCGAGGCTTTCCCATTGAACAACTGGCCGAAAAAAGCACCTTCCTGGAGACCGCTTACCTCCTGATATATGGCAACCTTCCCAATAAAGCGGAGTTTGAGTATTTTAGTCATCATATCACTCGCCATTCCATGGTTCATGAATCGATCAAAAAATTTTATGATGGATTTCCCAACAACCCTCATCCCATGGCCGTGACCAGCGCCGTGGTGGGCGCCCTGGCAACGTTTTACGAAAACCAGTTGAACGTCCGGGACGAGCGCGAAATTGAAATCACTATTCATCGTCTCATAGCAAAAATGCCCACCATTGCGGCTTACAGTTATAAAAAATCGAAGGGGCAGGCCCTCCCCTACCCGGATAATTCCCTGGACTACACCAGCAATTTTTTAAAAATGATGTTTGGCACTCCTTGCGAACCTTATGAAGTGGACCCCCTGGCGGCCAAAGCCCTGGACGTTTTATTCATTATCCATGCGGACCATGAACAAAATTGCTCGACAAGTACCGTTAGGCTGGTGGGAAGTTCCATGTGCAATCTCTATGCTTCCATTTCCGCCGGAATTTATGCCCTTTGGGGCCCATTGCATGGAGGAGCCAACCAGGCAGTCATCGAGATGCTTCAGGAAATCCACGATGGCGGAGGCGACACGAAAAAATATATTGAAAAAGCCAGGGATCCAGAAGATCCATTTCGCCTCATGGGATTTGGCCACCGCGTTTACAAAAACTTCGACCCGCGAAGCAAGATCATAAAAAAACTGGCCCATGAGGTTCTCAATAAATTTGGGACGAAAGAACCCTTACTGGAAATTGCCCTGGAATTGGAAGACATAGCCATCAATGATGAATATTTTCTGCAAAAAAAGCTCTACCCGAATGTAGATTTTTATTCGGGAATAATTTACAAAGCTATGAACTTCCCTATCACCATGTTTCCGGTACTTTTTGCCATAGGACGTTTACCGGGTTGGATCGCTCAATGGAAGGAATTGCAGGAAGATAAAAAATTCAAGATCGGGCGTCCCCGTCAAATTTATATAGGGGAACCACAACGGGATTATATTCCTCTTGAAGAAAGAAAATAGCCAGCGTGACGCTCGCTCCCGCGAGGGGGAAATTGCTCACGCCGTGCAATACTTCTTGGTTTGGGTTCGCCAGCCAGCGTGCCGCTGGACCCAGTGTTAACGCGCTATGGATTTATGGCTGACTAAACGCTCATCCGTACGAAATTTTCCTGATGGCGGAAAAACCTGATGGAACGGTTTAAGAGGCGGGTTCGATCGTACAGGTAAACGGAAATTCTTCCATGGAAGCGGCCTTGTGAACCTGATCGACTTTAAACTCAGCCTGCTCCAACGGCATGGTCGCGACGTGGGCCATTCCATTGCTATGAATTTCAAACATCAAGCTTTCTGCGGTTGGGTATTCTTTTTGAAACATGTTGATCAAAACACGGACAACAAACTCCATGGTGGTGACTTCATCATTCCACATGATAACATTGTACTGAGGAATAAGCGCCTTCCTGGTTTCGGAGCCGGGTTTTTCGATGGTTTCCGGTGAATAGGGTAATGTTTCTGTTGTCATAAAGGACCCGTTAAATAAATTTTCACTTTTATTTAACGACTTGTATTGCTATTGCAGTTGTCTGTTTCTATATTAGATAATATAAATTAATTTTTCAATTATTTTGTTTTTATGACCATAAAAACTTATGTTTCAATTAGTTAGAGAATACATTTTATTTCGCAGGATGGTTTCCCTTAAAAAAGTCGTGTTTATCGGGACGGGCTTCTTTTTTCTATATTTCATTATCCTCTTTCCCCCTGAGGCCAAATCTGACCCCCAACCTTCTTTTGTCCTCGGTGAATACGCTTCTTTTCAGGCAAACGGAGATATCCGCCGATTTGTCGGGGAAGTCCTTTATTTCGACATCAGTTTTTTGTGGTTTAAAAATGCCGCCACCGCGAAGATAGGATTCTATGAAAAGGATGGGACCTATTATTCTTCTCTGGAAGCCAAGACCAAAGGATTCGTCGGATTTTTCACGGGCTTTAGAAAGCATATTTATCGAACCAACTTCGATATCATCGAAGGAGGAAAACGGGTCCGCGCCAACAAATTCATGCGAAAAGTCATTGAAGGTGGAAATGTAGAAAAATCTGAACACTTTTTTGACTACAACTTACGCGAACACCGGTGGCTCAATTATGAAAATGAGGAAATGACTGAATCGAGTAAAGAGGAAATTCCCATAGGGATCAACTTTGACGATGTGCTGACCGCCTTTTATAATTTCCGCAATGGAGTTTACGGTCCCATCAGAAAAGGAAATCGCTACACTGTCCAAACCATACCGGAGAAGGGAAATGATAAAATTTCCATCTATATAAGGGAAATTGAGCAAGAAAATCAAATCAGAATAGAACAGGGAAGAAAACCTGGGGATGAACTTTTGATCGACCTTCTGGTACCAAAAAATATTTTTAAAACCCAATCTGGACGGCTTCGGTTCTGGTCCTCAAAACACCTTATTCCTATCGAATCCACGATAAAAGATTACATCTTACTCGGCGACTTGCATGCCGTCCTTAATAGACGGGAGACCCGGCAACAGGCCGTTCCCGTTAAACCGCCCTCCATCTCATTTGCGCCCGTTCAACATTGAACGACCCTGCCAAGCGGACAGCGCATCCGACAAGAATTTTCTTCTAGACGCCTGGCAAGCCACGGGGAATTAAACCCACTGGTGGGATTGAGCGTCAAACGTCAAATACCAGCTGGGGCGGATCCTGCCAGAGATTAGCCTGGCTGGTTTCATCCAGCGTCACTTCCCCATATGTCACGGAATAAGGTTGAGAGCCCTCGCAATCAAAATCGACGGTTATTTTTTTTATGTGCCACTGGCCCTTTTCAGGCCCAACCAGGGTCAAGCTGTGCGCAAAACTGTTGACTTCGAAACCGCCCTCAAAAACATCACCCGCCCCGGTATCGCCCACGACGTTTTCTAATGGCAGAGTATGACGATTAATACTGAACATGACGGGACCTGCTGTTCCCTGGTCTCCCGTCTCAACTTTAACTTTAAACGAATTTAATTTAGGCATAATTTATATTTTAGAAATAAGGATTGACGCCGGCAGAGTGATCCGTTTCATCCAAAATCGCTCCCACCATTGGAACGGCTTTACGAAAAGAGGAATGAATTCCTTGCTTGAGAGTCAAGTCCGCGGCGCTACACCCCTGACACCCCCCTCCCATTTGGATGGTCACGGTGTTTCCCTTGACGCTCTGCAAGGTAATATGGCCCCCATGCCCCGCAACTCCCGGATTGACCTCGGTATCGATGCTCTTTTGGATCCCCTCGCGGACCGATTCTTCCGAGGGCATCTCCGCAATAATTTTTTCAGAGATCAGCGGACCGCCTCCTTCAAGTGCCTTGCGAACTACCGCTCCCACTTCCTTGGCAAGGGGTTTCCAATCGACAATTGTTTTGTCTTTCCGCGTAAGGGTCAGGGTGGATTCGAGTATCAGTGCCGATTCAACATCCTCCAGACTGAACAATGCCTCCGCCAGGGACGAACCTGCAGCGCTTTCAAAACTTGAAAAATACCAGGAATAGCCTTCCATCAGCGTACGGTTTACCATAAAGACGCATTGGTCATTGGCAACAGAGGGTTCCGCTTTAATCAAAATTTCATCGGATTGCGGGGAGGACGTATTGCTTTCCTTGATGACAGATAAATTGATGGTCATGCGTTCCTGTGGAAGCTCCGGGAAATTATCCGCAGGTTTCTCGCTGGATTCTATTGATGGTGGTGTCGACTCATCGCCATTAGAATCCCCTTCCGTTTTTACGGGGTCATTGTTGGAAAATATTTTTTTAACTGTATTGATCAGAGACACGATGACATTCTCCTGAAATTAATTAACCTTATACATTCATTCACCAATTAGAGACCAAAAATGAAATAAAGATTTATTTTACTCCCCTCCCAACTCATTGGTAGCATCTTTGAAAACAACTAGATAGGAAATCACTGCTTGCACGCACTGTAACCAATTGAATAGGAATATCCTAAACGCGGAAGGCATCCTGCAGAACTTCGACTTTAAGAGAATCAGGATTTTCATTGCCAGGAAGGATGGAAACCACATCGAAGCGTATTTCCCGGTCGCCCACCTTATTCTGAACCAGAAAACAGCTGGCGGTCTGGGCGATTTTTTTTTGCTTTCTGGGTGTCACCGCCATGAAGGGGTGCTCCAGAGCGGCATTGGTTCGCGATTTTACTTCGATGAAGACCAAAACATTGTTGTGCTCGGCAATGAGGTCAATCTCCCCAACCTTGGTGCGATAATTTTTTTTTAAAATTCGGTAGCCTCGTTTTTTTAAAAAAGACTCCGCCGCCTTTTCACCCTTTTTGCCAAAATCCAACCGTTCTTTTGTCATAGGATTTTATCCACTAAGGATTTCTCGCGTCAGGAAAATTTTTATTAAAGAAAAGAGCTTTAGTGAGGCTCGGTAAAAAAGTTCGAACTAAAACCAGAAAGCCTTGCCCGTCGTGAGCAAGTTCGCCCTCTGCGGAAGAGTGGGAGGTCTACTCTTCGAACATAGCCTCTATGTCCCGGTGGCCTTCAATGAGGGTCACAATTTCCAGGTAATCATCATTGTACATGAAGAAAATGACGTAATTTCCGTAGGGAAAACTACGCAAATTTTCCCTTAGTTCCGGGCGCAGACGACCAATTTTTCCGGGAAGGCCTGCCAATTTACGGCATTGCTCCCGGATTTTCTCAGTATATTGAATAGCCATGTTTTGACTACCGCATTCTCTAGCAATGTATCTTTGGAGATTAAGGAGATCATCTTTGGCCTGAGCCAGATAGCGCAGTTGAGACATGAAAGAACTTTTTATTTATCTGTGTCAGCGGCCAAAGCTTTTGCTATATCGTCATCACTATAACTGCCGCCGCGTTCAATCGCAGTTTCAATATGTTCCCTTAACGCCTTGAGCCTGGCTTCGCGTTCTTCAACCAAACGTAGTCCTTCGCGTACAACCTCACTGGCGTTGTTGTATCGCCCTGCCTTGACCTGCTCCCGAATAAATTTATCGAAATGCTCCCCAACTGCATAGCTCATAACGCATTCTCCTTCCAGACCATTTTACCAATAGTTGGCAACAGTTGGTAGTAATTTCTTGAAGTCTGAATTTTCTGAATACCCCTTTAACTAGAAATATCAGGAATTTATCCACTTTGGATTTTCCTAAAAAGGGAGTATTCAGCTTGCCACTTTTGCGCTAGCCCATTAGGGAGATTTTTGATGTGCTTGCTATAAGGCGACTTGCTATTCACACTTCACCCCACTGCAGGATTCAATGACTAAATTTTCTATGTTTTAGATACCGCACACATCACGAATTGATGCTTCTATTTTTTTCATTATCGGTCGAATAATATCTATTTCCTCTTGTGGGGGCTTGCCATTAATCGTCCCAAAGTTCTGCGATATTTCGGTTTTTTGCTTATAGTTTGTTGTAAGGGAAATTAAACCATTGATATTAGATGTTTTATATAAATATTGATGTCCTTGGTCGGGTTCGCTCCATCCCATGATAGTTAAACGCAGTTGACCTTTATAATAATTGTACTCAACTTCTTGTACCTCGCTAACTTGGCTTAAAGCTCTTCCGATACAACGATGATCAACCATATAATCAATATTGGCTTCGCGTCTTACACCATACCAGAGTGTACAACCCGATATGATGGTAGGGAATGCTGCGCTCAACGCATTGACAATCTTCACAACTGGTTCTGTAAACGTGTCGCGCCACAGCATAGTGCAACCGCTGAACATGACCGCCTTTGTAGTCGGCAAAGGTCTCACCTGGACATTAGTGAAGGTACACCCCGACCAATGACCTTCTACCATGGTCATTTCGCAGGTTGTATTCTCGTTACGCACGCCGAATGAACAACCCGTAAACGTTCCTGTGGCAGAGAACTTCCAGTCCGACGAGCCAGAGGTTTGCTGGTCGTTGATAAATGCGACGCCAGTGTAGTTTACGTTGGGGCCAGTGTTTATAGTCGCAGCGAGGTTGGAAAGATTACTTCCTGCCAGCACTGTGCCCCCAACCATCTCGCCGTAGTCCGATGTAGTAGAGGCTCCGGTCAAGAACGACGTGCTCGACGCCCCTAGATGTACGAAACAGTTATGCAGAAGTGGAGGTTCTTCGTTGGCTAGACCGTCGAACTCAATACGCCCAACCATTGTACAGTTTTCAAAGACACCAGCCCCTAGACGAGTGCGGCCTGTGATA
>JADFGI010000153.1 GCA_022567815.1 Nitrospinota bacterium | reverse complement strand
GTGAGCAAGTTCGCCCTCCGCGGAAGAGCCTGCCCCTCTTTTCCTCCCGCGTAGCGGGCGTGACGCTGGACCCGAATGGCAACAGTTTTCCCCGCTATCCAAGATTCTCTGGGGCTCGTGAGAGAAGCGAACGTCTGCCCCGCATCTCCTCCCCGCGTTGCGGGGCGGGGAATAAACCCCACTGGTGGGATTCAACCCACAAGAGCAACCAGAAACAGGCGACTCTACCACCCTCATTTTCATTTAGCGTAAATATTGAGAACTAAATTTATAACTTTTGAAGGTCAAGTCCCAATTCTACAACACCCCTCATGGTTTTGCGGAATAAATCTGGCTTGAAAAGGGATGAAAATTATTTTGGAGCAGAGAACGAATCAAACCAGGGGAACGGGCGGGAAAATCCTGCTTTTTATGGATAAATTGACTTGACGTTTAAATTTTTTATGACATACAATCAATTATTCTCTTTAATTTAAAAGGTTATTCAATGGGAGACCAAACCCACATCATTGAGTTGATCGACCAGATTCTGGAAGAAACTTCCAGTCAGCCGCTATTGCAGGACAAGGTGTTCGCTTTGCGGGACGCATTGTTCCATTCTCAGCAAGTAGCCCAGCAATTGTCCTCAAAAATCAAGACTCTTGAAGAAACCGTCCAAAAACTGAAATCCCCGGCGCACCGCATTGGAACTATTCTTGGAGAAGGCGAGGACGGACTCTACCGCCTGGTGGTCGGGGGCACAGAGTATCAGGCGGCGGTTTCTCCGGAATTGCTGGAGAATTCTACCTTGAAAACGGGGGACCAGGTGGCGTTAAGCGAGGGCTTCGTCGCCATTGCCAAACTGCCTTTGCCAGAACAAGGCCCTTTGGTCAGAATCACCAGCAAGCTGGCCAACGGCCAATGGCTGGTGTCCGGGGCCAGCGCCGGTTCTGAAACCATCGCCTTTCATCACGCGGACCTTGATATGTCCTCTTTTAAGGAAGGTGAGGAGGTGTACCTCGATCCCAATCAAAAAGTGATTCTTGGCAAACTTTCCAAACGGGAATCCAAAACTTTTATCCAGGATGACCTTATCGAGGTGAATTGGAATCAGGTCGGCGGACAGGAAAAAGTGATCGAAGATGTCCGTAAGGTGATCGAATACCCGATTCTCCACAAGGAAATCCTCAGCCAGATGGAATACCAGATGCCCAAGGGCTTTTTGTTCTACGGTCCTCCTGGATGCGGTAAGACCCTGATTGGAAAAGCCATCCTCACAGAGGTTCTCAGTAAGCTCGGAAACAAGGAAGAAAAAGAACTCCAGGGCAGGTTCATCCACGTTAAGGGTCCAGAAATCCTCAATATGTGGCTGGGCGAATCCGAACGAAAAATCCGCGAAATTTTCCAGAAAGCCCGCGATTACAAGGAAAAAGGACAAATTCCTTTCATATTTATCGATGAAGCGGAATCGGTCCTGGGAACCCGGCAAGCCAGCCGGGGATTGAATATATCCAACACCCTGGTCCCCATGTTTTGCGCCGAGATGGATGGCATCCAATCCCTGCATGAAACAGTTGTCATCCTCGCGACCAACAGGCCCGATCTCATTGATCCCGCTATTTTGCGTCCGGGCAGGATCGACCGGAAAATCAAGATAGGAAGACCGAACCGAGAAGGTTGTAAATCCATCTTGCGGGTGTATCTCAAGGACAACCTGCCCAGAGAGCATGCCGGTTTTGACGATATGGCCGAACCTTTTCTGGACAAGTTGTTTCAACGGACCCCCGATCAGGAAGTCCTCGTGCTGACGCTTCGTAGCGGGGAATTCAAAAAACTGTATTGGAAGGACTTTATTTCCGGCGCGGCGATTGAAAACATCGTCAAACGTGCCAAGGAAAGCGCCATCGAACGGGGCATTGCCGGTGAAGAACTCAAGATCACCGTTCAGGACTTGATAGAAGGCCTGAAGACGGAATTCTCCGAAAGCAGTTTATTGCCCGCCGAGTCAAACCTGGAAGACTGGCTACAACTTCTTGATATGGAATCGCATCATGTTGTGCGGGTACGGAAACCCAATCAATCGGACCGGGCGGCGGAAACCACTATGAAACGGTCGATCATATGAGCGAGCTGGTTCCCCTGATGGGGATCGAAACTGAATACGGAATCATCCGGGAAGATGTAGAAAACTCGGACCCGGTGGAAGAATCCATGCAACTGCTACAGCGTTGTGAGATTCCCAGCGTGTTCAGAGCCTGGTCTTACCGCTATGAAAATTCGCATCTGGATATGCGCGGTTTCGAGGTCGGATCCCTGGCACAGGATGAAGAAGAGGATGAATTTTGTGCGCAGGACCGCAAGCGTCCCTATTCTTACATGGATATGAAATGCGACCGGGTATTGGGCAACGGAGCGCGGTTTTACAACGATCACACCCACCCTGAATACACCACCCCGGAATGCAACAGCGTGTTCCAGTTGGTCACTCATGATCTAGCAGGGGAACGAATTGTGGCGGAATGCGCCCGCTTGCGTAATCAGGACCTTGGGCAAAGAGCAGTGCAATTGTTCAAGAACAACACCGACTACAGCGGTCACAGTTACGGAACACACGACAATTTCCTCATTCCCCGGAACCTGCCGTTCGATCAATGGGTTCAGGGACTCGTCCCCTTTCTGGTGACGCGCCAGCTTTTTGCCGGAGCGGGCAAAGTGGGCTCGGAAAATCGCAAGGGCGAATCCCATACAGGATTGCAACTCAGCCAGCGGGCGGATTTTATAGAAAGTCTGCTGAGCATCGAGACCATGACGGATCGCCCCATCATCAATACCCGGGACGAACCGCACGCCACGCCGGAAAAATACCGCAGACTGCACCTGATTTTAGGTGATGCCAACATGTCGGCCTACGCCACCGCTCTCAGGGTGGGAACAACACGGCTGGTTCTGACCTTGATTGGCGAAGGAAAAATACCCGGCTCCCTGCAACTGGCAGACCCGGTAGCCGATGTGAAACGGGTGTCCCGCGATAAATCGGGCAAAGTATTGCTGAAAAGAAAATCAACGGGGCAAACGATCACACCCCTGGAAATTCAATATTTTTACCTGGACGCCGTAGAACAATTTTATAAAGGCCAATGCAAGGAAACCGACTGGGTCATCCATGAATGGCGACGGACCCTGGAACAATTACAGAACAGTCCGGAAAAACTCGCCGATCGCATCGACTGGGCGATCAAGGAAAAATTGTTCACTCAGTTTATCGAAGATGAAAATTTAGACTGGAATGATCCCTGGCTGAAAAGCCTCGATTTGGAATATCACAATCTGGACCCGGAACGGGGTCTTTACCGCGGGCTGGAGCAGGAAGGAAACGTTTTGCAATTATTTTCCGAGACGGAGATAACTCAAGCCGTTCGCCAACCGCCGGAAGGAACGCGGGCCATGATCCGGGGAATGGTGGTGCAAAATGAATTGGATAATATAAAAAGCATCCACTGGACAGGCGTGGATTTTGTAAAAGGCGATCGCCTGGATTTGACTCAGGTTGTCACTCCCAATGACGTCGAGAAAATGCTTAATTCAAAAAAGGAGCAGTTCGCATGGATATGAACGATCCGCTGAGAAGGGAAGAAAAAAAAGAAAGCGCCCCCGACCGGCATGACAGTGGCCCCAAAGGACCAGATGTGTCCCGTCCGGGCCGGGACAACCTCTTGAAGCGAATGAAAAAAGTGGACCCCAAACAATCTGAAAAATACAAACAGCGCACGGGTCAATGAATTCCAGCCAAGATCAAATCCAATCATCCGGCGATTTTTTTGACCTCCTGCAAAGGTCGGGATATCGCTTGCACTCCCCTTTGGAAAATGCGAACGCGGGTGAAAAGCTTGTCCTGACACAGGCCACCACCGTGCTTGCTTTTCATTATAAAGATGGCGTCCTCATGGCCGGCGACCGCCGCGCCACGGCAGGCAACAGCATCATGTATGAGCGCTGTGAAAAGGTGATCCCCATCGATGATTATTCCCTGATGGCGATTGCCGGGGTCCCGGCGACGGCATTCGAAATGGCCCGCATCCTGTCCCACAACTTCGAGTATTTCCGCAGGTCGCAAATGCAACCGATGAGCACGGAAGGCAAAATCCGGGCATTGTCGAGACTGCTGAAGGATAACGTCGGCATGGCCTTGCAGGGTGTGGGAGCGGTGAGCCCCATTTTCACTACCTACGATCTAAGAGGTCAAAAAACCCTGATTTATTTTTATGATATTTTGGGCGCAGAGTTTCAGATCCACACCCATTCAGCGACCGGATCGGGCTCTCCCATGATCCGTGGAATCCTGGAGCATGAAAACCTCTGGGGCAAGAAACCACTGGCCAAGCGCAATGAAGCGGAAGCGATAAAGCTGGCGGTCCGCCTTCTACAAACCGCGGCCTTATTCGACTCCGCCACCGGTCAGGCGCGACCGGAGGACAAACTGTTTCCGGTTATCGCAAAAGTCACCAAAGACGGATACCATTTCTTCCCGGAAGATGAAATGGCCGAATTATTTAAAAAATCCATGAGCCGGGAGTGAGCATGTTTGAAGAACCTTTTCGCTGGATGGAAGCCATATCGACCCGCCACAGTTATGTGCGCGAAAAACTGCAAAGCGGCCAGCCGGTGATTGCCGTGCCCTATCAAAATGGCGCGCTGATTTTGAGTTTTTCCCCGCAACCCGGAAAAATATTCGAGGTGTACGACCGCATTGCCATGGGCGGCCTGGGGCATCCGGCGGATGTGGAAAAGCTTCGCATGACCCTGCTCGACATGGCCCATTTGGAAGGCTTCAATCGTTCCTCCCAGGATGTCAACCTCGCGCGTCTACTGCAATTCGGGATCGCACCGTCGCTGAAACAAAACTTTGAAGAGGTCATGCGGGCGCCTTATCTGATCAAACTACTTCTGCTGGAACTCGACCGGGATGGACAACCCAATTTCTTCCGCCTGAATTACGACGGTTACTGGGAAACTTTGAAAAACGGCGGCGCGATTGCCGGTGATGAAAAGGCAATGGAATGGATTGATAAAAAAATAGAGGAAACCCCCTTCGCTACCTTTCCTCTGGAAAAAGCATTGGCGCAGGCGTGCAAATTTTGGCAGGAAGGAAAACAACAGGCCGCCGGGGATGAGGAAAAAAAAGACGACGATCCAGAGGCGATCATCACTCTGAAAAAGGTGTTTGAGAAATGGAGTCTGGAAGTGGCGGTGCTTTGTGCCGAGACGCAACGGAAATCCATTTACCGGACGATTGATTCCAGAGAAATTGAAAAACTCAAAGCGGCTGTCCTGTAAAATGAGAAAACGCATCTATGGAATAGAAACGGAATACGGTCTTCTCGTAAACGATAATGACTTCCCTTACGGTCCGGTGGAGATCGCCGATCGAATCAAGGACCATGTTTTTTCCAAGGGCCTGGGAGTGCTGGACCTGCATTACCGGGCTAAGCACGAGCCCCCCGGCAACGGCGGTTTTCTCGCCAACGGCGGTAGACTTTACATCGACATGGGGCATCTGGAATACGCGTCTCCCGAATGTTGCAACCTCGTGGACCTCATTACATTTGACCGTGCGGGCGATCAACTGGTGCAGGATGCTGTGGAAGAGCTGGGTTGGGCCGATCAGGTGTCAATCATTAAAAATAATGTCGACCTGGAAACCAACGCCACCTTCGGTTGTCATGAAAATTATCTGGTGGGCCGGTCCTTTCCATTTGATGAGCGGGAAAATCTGAAAATTCTCTCAGCCTTTCTGGTGACCCGGCAAATCTATTGCGGGGCGGGTCGAATCGGGGCATGCAATCCGCATCCGTTCAGGGATTGGGATGGCGTTTCCATGGAAATCCATGAAGAGGAGCCCGTTGATTTTCAAATCTCGCAACGGGCCGATCATATCCCAAATGAGTTTTACCGCTGGGTCCAGTATAACCGGGCAATTGTCAACACCCGCGACGAGCCTCTTTCCGATCCTACCAAATACCGTCGTATCCACCTCCTGGTCGGGGATTCCAATATGAGTGAATTTGCCACGGCCATGAAAATGGGGACAACCACCTTGATGCTGGACCTGTTGGAACAGGGTTTTGCCAAGCGGGAATGGATCCTGGCGGAGTCGGTGGGAACAATGCGGTCGATTTCGCGGGATCCGGAATTCAAATGGGAAATCACCATGCGCGACGGCAATCGATCCACCGCCCTGGAACTGCAATGGGAAATCCTGGAATGCGCAAAAGCCCATTTGGGCGGCTCTCGCCACGAGACCGACTGGATTCTGGAAAACTGGGAATCGGTGCTGACAGACATCCCCAAAGGACCGGAAGCTCTTTTAGGAAGAGTGGACTGGGCCAGCAAATACTGGATGCTGTCGGAATTCAAAAAGGAAGAAAATCTGGATTGGCACGACCCCTGGCTGAAAAGCCAGGATCTGGAGTACCACAATTTGAATCGACAAACCGGCCTGTACTGGGGACTGGAAGAAACCGGAGATGCGTTCCGAAAAACCACCGACGCGGCGATTGAACATTCCAAAACCACTCCACCCAGGGGAACGCGGGCGGATGGACGCGGCGCATTGATTAAGGCACTTATGGGAACCCACGCCGGTTATCTCATTGATTGGATCGGATTTCGCCTGAGTAAAAATGAGGAACCTTTTCTCATGCTGGACCCATTTATTTCTTATAAATCCGAAATCCACGACTACCTGAGAAGCATGGATTTGCTTCCCCAACCGGAAACTCCATCTCCCTTGCCAGAAAAAAAATAATCAGGAAAAATAACGGTTGCTTAAAAAGTTGATAGTTGTGTTATTTTAAGCTTATGGAAGATTGTCTTTTTTGCAAAATCAATCAGGGGGACATCCCCTCGGAAAAAGTATATGACGGGGAAGACGTATTTGCGATTGAGGATATCAACCCCCAGGCGCCCGTTCATCTTCTCATCATCCCCAAAAAACATTTTTCCACGTTGCTGGAAATAGAGGAAAGCGATTTTCAACTGATCGGTTCCATCTTTGGCGTGGCCAACCAGCTGGCGGCAGAAAGAAAAATCGATCAATCGGGGTTCCGTGTTGTTGGCAATTGCGGGGCGGGAGCCGGTCAATCAGTATTTCATATTCACTACCACCTTTTAGGCGGAAGGGCCATGAAGTGGCCTCCCGGATGATCTATGATTACTGCGCAAGGGTTGCATGACAAATTAAAGGACATCCGCGTCGGCAATCCCGTTTGCAGC
>JADFGI010000152.1 GCA_022567815.1 Nitrospinota bacterium | reverse complement strand
ATTATTTTAAATCAGGTATGGCCTATTTTAGGAAGAAATATTCCCGTTGGAGAAAAGCTTACGGAGGCAGAAATAGAAAAATTCATTGGGTTTGATAAAGTCCACATACTAAAAGACATGACTTCTGGCATCATAAAGAATGTGGGTGAAGATATAGAATCGCTGAAATTAGCACATGATGAATTTCTAAACACTATGAAAGAACTTTACCCGAAAGATAAATTTATCCAGATACAATTTGGGAAGACTAAGAATGAAGAGTCTTGAGAACAAGGGCTGGTTTAAAGGTAATCAAACAGTCCCCGCCGCTTGGCGCATTGTTTTGCTTTTGGATTTTTTGAGCGGTTTAATTTTCTTAAGTTCGGCACCTTCACGCTTACGAGCTACTTCCAGATCATATTCTTTTTGCAGGTTTAGCCAAAGTTCCGGGCTTCCATTAAAAAACTCTCCCAGTCTCAGAGCCGTGGATGCGGTAATACTCCTCTCCTCGCGCAATATTTGATAGATACGGTTAAAAGGCAAATTGAGCCGTTGGGCCAGTTCTTTGCCATTCATCCCGATTTCTTTGAGTTCATCGGCTAATATTTCGCCGGGGTGTATGGGGTCTCTCCAATCTTTGCTCATGGTTCTATCCTTCAATGGTAATCAACGATTTCAACGCCTTCCGGTTCTTCCGTCCATTTAAAACAAACGCGCCACTGCTTGTTGATGCGGATGCTGTATTGACCCTTCCGGTCCCCTGTCAAAGCTTCCAATTGATTTCCAGGGATACCAGCCAAAGTTTTCAAATCCGGTGTCGCGTTTAAAAGCTTAAGCCGTTTAAGGGCCTGCCGTTCTATCCCTGAGAATTTCTTTACAAACCCCTGGTTATAGAGCTTTTCAGAATCCTTGCACTTGAAACTTTTTATCATCTAAGAATAACAGTATTATTGGTTACCGTCAAACAATAACGTATTCTCCCTTGAACGTTCATCACTTCTTCCCGCTGAGGCCATAGTTTTAGAAGATCTCGCCCATCGCGTCTAAAAACTTGTCCTGCTCTTTTGTCTGTATCTCGGCGACGCGCTTATCCAAATCAAATATGTTGAGGCGGATTTCCTGGGGCCGCTCCAGAATATTGGTCAGAGCTTTGCCGGAATGGACAGGCGGGGTGGCAGGTCTGCTGTTGACATAAGGTAAACGGTCCCCTCACACTAAATGGCTGTCTTGCCTTTTGACAGTTGAAACCTCATTTCTCATACTCCGCGTCATCGAGGTCTTCTTCCTCATCCACTTCGACGATTTCCTCGACCTCTTCAAATTCTTCCTCTTCCTCTTCCTCTTCAATCTCTTCTTCTTCACGCTCGAATTCCGGGTACTCCAGTTGGGTGAGGAATTCGGATTCACCGAGTGCGTAGAACCCATCGTCGGTGTAATCGTTGCCTTCAATATAGACCCGGAGCAAATTGCTCATGATTTCCGATTTGGCAATGGCGATCAATCCCTCATCCGTCACGCCGCAATGGTCAATCATCAAAATTTGCAGGTTTCTGAAAATTTCTGCTCCGGCAATGTGCTTGACCCCCTCGTCCTTGATAGGATTGCGGGCAAGAGACAACAGGGTGAGGTTCTCCAAATAAGGCGATTCGGCCAGATGACGGATGCCTTCCCCGGTTATTCTGTTGAGTTCGAGGTAAAGTTTGGTCAAATTCGCCAGGTCTTCGCAGTTAGCGATTGCTGAGCATTCCAGGTCGCCAATGCCGATCTTACTGAGGTCGAGAATGGTTTTGTCTTCATTCAAATGTCTGCGGATGCGGTTGAAGATGAGAAATTCCGCCACTGCTTTTTTTCCCGTATCGGTAACGGGGTTGTCCGAGATTTCTATGGATTGCAATTCGGCGAACGCCTTGCTCTTGACAAAGTTCAGAACCCCTGCGTCGGTGATGCCATTTTTTCGCAAGTCCAGAAATTCCAGTTTGGGCATATTTGTGGATTCACCCAAGTGCTTTAATCCAGCATCGCCGATTTTATTTTCGGACACACTCAAGGTCGTCAATTGTTTAAAGCGTGAAGATTCCGCAATATGACGAGCACCTTCAGTTCCGATTTCATTCCACGCGATGCGAAGGGAAAGGAGACTGGGTAACCTCTCGGTATCGCAAATGTGTTTGACGCCCTCGTCGCCGATTTTATTTTTGTACAGTTTGAGGGACTGAAGTTTGCCCAGGTACTCAGAATCTGCCAGGTCTTTTGCGGCTTCCGGGCCTAACTTATTGCCGCTGAGGGTCAGCCGGGTGAGTTGTTTAATGGATTTTGATTTGGCGAATGCCTTGACTCCGGGATCGCCTAATTTGACGAAATTGAAATCAAGAATTTCATAATCCCGGCTCAATTTAAAACCGTTGCGAATGATGCCTTCTATATTGTAAAACTTTTTCATTAAACGCTCCTCAACGTCCCGCGCAAATTTCCATGGATGCTTTTTTTGCACAGGCTGGAAAGCCTGTGCTACTCACCCCTATTTCCCATAGGGTTCCTCCGTTGTTGCTCTGGATTGCTTCGCTATGCTCGCAATGACGGTTCCCATGCAAACCAAAAACCCTCCACCTCGTCATCGCGAGCCGTTATAAGCAGCGCGGCGATCCAGGTTTTCTAATGTCGCGTAGTGGAAAGCCCTCTATTGTACTATTCATCTATACTATTCATGGATTCAAAAAAACGTTTCATGCCGGAGAAGTAACCGCCATTCTCCGCCATCATCATATCGTTGTGCCCTACCCCTTGGAGAATTATTAGAGTTTTCTCTTTTGATCCCGCCTGACTATAATTCAATTTCGCCTCTTCAGGCGAAATCAGAAAATCATCCTCCCCGTGCATGATAAGCAAAGGACACTGGACTTTTTTAATTTTCAAACTGTTGTTGAATAAAGCATCTTCCTCTGGAGTGGTTTGATCTATTCTCAAGCCCCTGCGTTCCACCAAGGGGACGGGATCGGCATAGCCGCTTTCGATGATACAGGAGGATATTTCGCTGAATTTGGAACACAGTTCAATCGCCGGAGCGGCTCCCAATGACCGCCCCATGACGCAAACGTCGGATCGAAGTTGCCCGTTATCCCTAAGATACCGGTAAATAACTTTTGCATCTTCCAAAGCATTGCGGAGGGATGGAGCGCCGCCGCTTTTCCCGTAACCGCGATAGTCGCAAACGATCGTTTCCGCCCCCAAACCGGCAAAAGCCCCTACGATATCGTCGTAGTCAGAAACCACTTCGCCATTGCCATGAAAAAAAAGCAGGCTGAACCGGGCCTGTGGAGAAGGATGCCTACGGCAATGCACGTTAATTTTTTCCTCCACCTCGACATAGATTTCTTCACAACCAGGAGGACCGGGAATGGGGTCCGGGCGTGGGAAAAACAGGTTTTCGTTGAATTGTCTGGAGTCGAAAACGGAAATCATAAAAAATATTCTGGACAACGCGTGGAAATCACCTAACCGATTGATATAATGAAACTTATATTTCCATCATCGCCATTCTGAAAATGATTGAATTTTTAAACATTTCATGTAGAATTGGTCAATTCCATGCGGTTTTAATAAAGAAATCTACCAAAACCTTGAACATCAAAGCCATTATTTTGATGCCGTAGTCTAACTGATAAATTTTTAAATAGAAGGTTAAATCAAATGTTGTTGGAAATTGAACCCATCGAAAAATTATTCCAGTCTCTCGAAAAAAAACTCGCCGATGCGCGCAAAAATCTCGGTCGCGCGCTCACCGTGGTTGAAAAAAATCTTTTCTCCCATATGGATACCACCGATTATTCCAAGTTGGAGCGGGGCGTGTCAAACATATACCTGCACCCGGACAGAGTCGCCATGCAGGACGCCACCGCGCAAATGGCGATCCTTCAATTCATGTCTGCGAAGATGGCCCAAGTGGCGGCGCCGACCACGGTTCATTGCGATCATCTGATTCAGGCTTACAGCGGGTCCATGGCCGATTTAAAAGCGGCTGAAGAAACCAATAAAGAAGTGTATGATTTTCTCCGTTCCGCCTCAATGAAATACGGCATGGGATTCTGGAAACCCGGTTCCGGCATCATTCACCAGGTGGTTTATGAAAATTACGCAGTCCCGGGCACGATGATTATAGGGACCGACTCGCACACCCCAAATGCAGGCGGATTGGGAACCATCGCCATTGGCGTGGGCGGAGCGGATGCGGTGGACGTAATGACCGGTGAGGCTTTCATGACGAAAATGCCGAAACTGATCGGCATCAAACTAATCGGCAATTTGAATGGCTGGACCGCTTCCAAGGATATCATTTTGAAGGTCGCCACCATGTTGACGGTTAAAGGCGGCACCGGCAAAATCGTCGAGTACTTCGGCGAAGGCGCACGTTCCCTGAGCGCAACCGGTAAAGGAACCGTCACCAACATGGGAGCGGAAATCGGCGCTACCACCTCAATCTTCGGCTACGATGAAAGTATGGACCCTTACCTGCGGGCTACCGATCGGGCTCCTATCGCCGATCTCTGTAAAAAATACGCCGAGCACCTGCAGTCGGATCCGGAAGTAGAAGCTGATCCCGAAAAATATTATGATGAAGTTCATGAAATCGACCTTTCCACACTGGAACCGCACATCGTAGGACCGCATACCCCGGATTTGGGACGGCCTGTTTCAGCCATGAGCAGTGAGGTGGATGAAAAAGGTTATCCGGAAAAGATTTCCGCCGCCCTCATCGGGTCCTGCACCAACTCCAGTTATGAAGATATGACCCGAGCCAACAGTCTGGTACAGCAGGCGAAAAAGGCTGGAATCAAGGTCAAGACTAATTTCATGGTCACGCCCGGTTCCGAACAGGTTTATGAAACCATCAAACGTGACGGAATTTTGCAAAATTTTGAAGATGTCGGCGCGGTTGTCCTGGCCAATGCCTGTGGTCCCTGTATCGGGCAATGGAAACGGGATGATATCAAAATGGGCGACAAAAACAGCATCCTGACTTCCTATAACCGTAATTTTGCCAAGCGTAACGATGGCAATCCGCAGACACTGGGATTCATCAGCAGTCCGGAGCTGGTCGTGGCAATGGCATTTTCAGGGTCCATGAAATTCAATCCCCTGACCGACACCCTCAAGGATAAGGACGGAAACGATTTCAAATTTCAGCCGCCCAACGGAGAAGTTCTTCCCGCAAATGGATACGCCTCCAAAGACAGAGGCTTCGAGGCGCCAAACATGTCCGGTGAAGTTGTCATTGATCCCTCCAGCGAGAGGTTGGCATTTCTGGAACCATTTCCCAAGCAGGATCCCATCAAGGACTATCAGGACCTGCCGATTCTGGTCAAGGCCAAGGGGAAATGTACCACCGATCATATTTCCCCGGCCGGTCCGTGGTTGAAGTTCCGTGGGCATCTGGACAATATCAGCAAAAATATGTTCCTGGGCGCGACCAACGCCTTCACCGGTGAAACAGGAACCGGGAACCATCCTGTCAACGATGGTGAAAGCGGCGTGGAACTCAATCAGATCGCCCGCAATTTAAAAGAAAATGGAATCGGATGGGTGGCTTTCGCCGATGAAAATATTGGCGAAGGTTCGAGCCGGGAACACGCGGCTATGGAACCGAGGCAAATGGGCGGCCTGGCGTTTGTGGCAAAATCTTATGCGCGGATATTTGAGGCCAACCTCAAAAAACAAGCGGTTCTGGCTTTTACGTTCGAGAATAAGGATGACTACGATAAAGTTCAGGAAAAAGACCGCGTCTCTTTCGCGGATTTGGATCAACTGGCTCCAGGAAAATCCGTGACCATGACCCTCAAACACGCAGACGGGTCCACGGACAGCCTGACTGTAAACCATACTCTGAATGAAAAAGAGCTCAACTGGTTCAAAGCTGGCTCCGCTTTAAACTTTGTCGGAGAATCTAAATAGGGATTCTGAGTTTATTAGCGTAATAAAAAAAGGCTTGCGGGTTTTTTTCCCCGCAAGCCTTTTTCTTTTTTTTAGAGAAAGATTAGCCTTTTAAGTTTCATCCGTTTTCAGGAGTTTAAGAATCCAACCTTTCTTTTTTCCATTCCGCCAGGTGACCTTGACCCACTCGCCGTTTCTTTTGATCGGCCAAACTCTCGTCCCGCGTCCCAGCCGGTTGCAAATTTCACCGCCCTTCTTGAGATAAACATAACAGGATTTTTCAAGCGTGACGATCTTTTCCATAAAATCGTCAGGGGTTTTGGATTTGTAATTTCAGGGATTTGTCCCCCTGATACGTTCCATCGCGGATCAACTTTATCAATTCGCCGGGGATGGGTTGACTGCTTTCCTTTCGGCCATTGAGAACCGAGATATCCAAATCAAGCTTACTGTCGCCAAGTTCCTTTTCAGCGATGCTCTGAAAGGTGTCTCCCTTCTGCACCCGGTAGACATCAATATATTGCGTGGTATAATTTTTTTTCGTCTTGCCGCGCAACTTCCCGCCATACACCATTCCTTTAATTTTGGAAAGGTACACCTCGCGTTTGAGAACCAAATCGCCGTTTCTCCTTTGCACGGATGCGGCCAACAACCCAGCCTTGATGACGCGGTCTTTGGTATCGGGATGGGACGCTTGAAAACTATGATAGGATTGCCCGGTCATGATTTCCTGTCTGCGAAGGTTTTTTAAAAAATTAACGATGCCGACTGGATGATACCCTGATTCGGTGGAGGTAAGCATTCCCTGGGCGTCCGATTCCAGTTCCGCTTCTCTTCCGTAGCCAAGGTTGATCTGCTGAAACATGGCCGAACTCACCAAAAGCCATTGACCCGCATTTTTAGGATTGGCGATGGCGGCCCCGATACTTAATATTTGCGCCCCAATGGAACGCACCATCAATTTAGCGCCGTGGTGCAAGGTTACATGGGCAATTTCATGCCCCAACACACCCGCGAGTTCCGCCTCGCTGTTCAACATCGCCAAAAGTCCGCGAGTCACATACACATATCCCCCTGGCAGGGCAAAGGCGTTTATTTCGGAACTGTCCACAAGTTTAAAAAAATATCGTCTGAAAATTTTGTCCGAAAGATTGGAAACCAGTTTTTGTCCCACCTGGTTCACGTATAGCTGCAGGGGTTTATCCTGATAGATCCCATATTGTTGCACGATCTGTTTGTCAGCGCCTTTGCCCAGAGAAACTTCTTTTTCCAGTGAAATAAAGGGGACGGCTAGGGAGGATTGCGGGAAAAGAAAAAGAATCCCCAGTGGTAAGAAGATCAAAACAACAAACGGAAGAATTTTCAAATTTCTGAAATAAAACATAATGAATGACGCTTGACCCAATATCAACGCGCGATGGATTTATGGTTTTTCAGGGCCTCGCGTAGCTTCAGGCCCAAGCTTCCCCCCGTGTAACGGGTGCGAACGTCAGCCCCATTTTCCCTCCCGCGTAGCGGGCGGGAGCGAGCGCCCTCTGCGGAGGAGTCAGGCTGGCCCCGAT
>JADFGI010000151.1 GCA_022567815.1 Nitrospinota bacterium | reverse complement strand
CAGAGACTCTGGGTCGCCACTCCGCTTTGCGGCTCGCGATGACGTATGGGGTGGACTCAGAGCAAACTCCATGAAGATTCCTGACTTACGCAAAGCTCTCCTTTTTAAAGGGGGCTAGGGGGATTTTTATCTTTCCTTTCCGGGGAAACATATGGTCCGAATTAACAAGGTTTATACAAAAACAGGCGACAAGGGAGAAACGTCGCTGGCTCAGGGACGGCGGATTTCCAAGGATCATCCCAGGGTCAACGCCTACGGGACTGTCGATGAACTGAACAGTCTGGTGGGGATTGTCCGATGCTTCAACCTGCAAAAACCCGCTTCTGTTCGCCGGGACAAATTCGAGTCCATTTTGCAGACCATCCAGCAGAGGTTGTTCGACCTCGGCAGTATTCTGGCGACCGATCCGAAAGGCGACCGCAAGAATCTTCCTGCTTTATCCGAACAAAACGTAACCTGGCTTGAAGACGTGATCGACGCCATGAACGAGGAACTTTCTCCCCTAAAAAGTTTTGTCCTGCCGGGGGGAAGTCCCGTCAACGCATTTTTGCATCAGTGCCGAACCGTTTGCAGAAGGGCGGAAAGGGAGATTGTCAGTTTGAGCCGGGAGGAAGAAATCGATTCCAATCTGCTGGCTTACGTTAACCGGCTGTCCGATGCCTTGTTCGTGTTCAGCCGCTGGACGGCGTCCACCATGAATGAGGATGAGTTCTTGTGGGAACCGGGAAAGCAAGACCCGGATGATTGGCGGTGGGAAACGGGGGCAACTTAATTTCCCACCAGTAGGTTTTATACCCCGTGGCTTGCTACGGTTTTTAAAGGAAAACCTTTGCTGGATACCTCGTCCACTTGCGGTGGGGTCGTTCTTTAAGTATATATTTACTTCGCCCGGTTGCCCTTCCAGGTGAGAACTACTTCGCCTTTGCGGATTTTTAACTGGCAACCCAGGCGCATCCCGGCTTCCAGGTCTTCTTCCAAAAGATAGTCCCTTTCCTCCTCGGTCAGGCGGGAAACATTGTTCATACCTTCAAGCACGGTCAACTCACAGACCCCGCAGGTTCCTTCCGTGCATCCGAAAGACAGGGAGACATCCACTTCTTCACAGCACTCTATAAGTGGCGTTCCATCTTCCACATCATGGATAACATCATCCGGTTTGAAATTGATCTGAGCCATACGAATTCTATCTCCTCAAAACCCTATTCGGGTTTTAATATGGTGTGTTTTGGTAACTATCAATTTATCGAAAAGGCCATTAAGGGCATTTATTGACTGATGTCATGCTGAGCCTGTCGAAGCATGAGCCAATTATATAAAACATTGTCCCCCTTCGACAGAGACCTTTGCATAACACATCGTTGCGAGGAGCGTTAGCGACGAAGCAATCCAGAACTCTGGGTCGCCACGCTGCTTTGCGGCTCGCGATGACGTATAGTAATGAAAACATTTTTTCCACTACCTGCCATTATAGCCCCTGTTCCTTCAGGGCGAGAACCATTTCCCGTTGCTCTTCCGTCAATTCCCTGGGAAATTTTATCAAGATGCGCACCAGTTGATCGCCTTTCCGGTTTCCGGAGCCGTGAGGAACACCCAATCCCTTCAATCTCAGCTTGGAATGGCTCTGGGTTCCGGGGGGGATTTTCAGGTTTTTGGGACTGGTTAAAGTCGGAACTTCTTTTACCGTACCCAGCAGGGCATCGGTCAGGCTGATTTCCAGATCTACCACGATGTCGTCGCCTTCCCTGTGAAAAATGGGATGCGGCTCTACCCGGATTTTAATATATAAATCCCCCGGTTTTCCGCCCAACCGGCTGGGATACCCTTTCCCGCGCAAGCGCAACTTCTTGCCATTGCCCATACCGGGAGGAATCTTGATCGTAGTTTCTTCGCGCTTTCCCGCAGTCTGGATAATAATCCTTTTTTCGGCTCCCAGGGCGGCTTCTTCAAAAGTGACGGGCAGGCTGGTCTCCATGTCATCGCCTTTTTGGGATTGCGGCCTCCTCCCTTGCTGGCCTGCGAAAATGTCACCAAATTTTTGACCGAACCCTCCACCGCCGGAGAACATTTCGTGGATTCCCTGAAAAGTATCGCCGCCGCCTTGAAATTTGAATCCGAATTTCTCGAATATTTCGTCGGCATTAAAATTGCGGAAAATATCTTCCTGGGAAAACTTTTGCCTGAACCCATCGGCGCCAAAGCGGTCGTATTGTTTTCTTTTCTCGGCATCGCTTAGAACCGCATAGGCTTCGGAGATTTTTTTAAATTGTTCTTCCGCCCTGGGATTGTTCTTGTTGCGGTCCGGATGATACTTCATCGCCATTTTTCTGTAGGACTTTTTAATTTGATCCTCAGAAGCCTGGCGGTCTATGCCCAGAAGGGTGTAATAATCTTCCATAATGCTCTAACTTGTTGATAATTAAAGGGATTTAAGATAGAATGAATAAATCTACAATTATAAGTATCAATTTAACTTAAATGAAAAAATATTTCACTATTTCCCTGCTGATGGGGTTGATATTTTTCTCGGGCGCTTGTTCCACCGCGCCATCCAAGGCTAGTGATAAAAATACCGGAAAATCCGTCGAAATGTATATGTGGAGTCCTCCGGATGAGCATGAGCTGAGCCTGCGAAAAACCCGTCAGGAAATGTTGGACAGTCTTTCCAGGGATATCGAAATTCTTTCCTTGAAAAACCAGGGGATCGACCAGCAAACCCATGTCTTCGATTCCAAAATGAAGCAGGTTATAACTGATACGGAATCATTTAAAGCTGATTTTCTGGCGCGGATAAAATTTAAAAAACTCCAGCAGGAACAATTGAAACATGAATTGGCCAAACTCAACCTTGGCCGGAAAATTTTAAAAACAAGATTTACCACTCTTACGGCCATGAGGCATCGGCCAAAAATAAAAGTATTTCCCCGAAAAGTTTACACAGCGGCCATTCGATTATTAAGGGATGGCCGATTCAAGCAAAGCATGCATAAGTTTAATGTGGCGTTGCAAAACAATCCTCCAGTGGATTTAAAAGACAACATCCATTTTGGGCTGGCCACGGCTTATTACAAAATGAGAAAATATTCGCAAGCCATTAAACAGCTGAACGCCATCAGGAAATATTATCCCAAGGGAGACAAATGGTATATGTCACATGTCATGCTGGGAATGATACACAATCTAAAAGGTGAAAAAAGCCGCGCGGTTTTTATTTTGAATGAGGCCCTGAAAAAAAACCCGCCGCAAAACATCCGAAAAATGATCAACCTCATGCTGAACAAGATTCAGGGGGAAACGGTGTATGTCACGAGTTGACGAGAAAGCTCCTGAGTTGATAGTGGAAGCATGGGTGCAGGGCGAACCATCCAGTATTGCGAAGGAGGAAGGGAAGGTAATTTTAATCGAAGTGTTTCAGGTGAATTGCCCCGGCTGTTTCATTCATGGATTCCCTGAAGTGATCGAAATCTACAACCAATACCAGAGCCAGCCTTTAGTGGTTTGGGGATTGGCCACCGCATTCGAAGACTTCGATAAAAACAATCTGGAAAACCTGAAAACCTTGCTGAGAACAGGGGAAGTGATCGGAGATACTTTGGAAGCAATGAACCGTTCCGCTTTATTGAACGCCAACCGACTGGAATATCCAATTTCATTTCCCGTTAGCTGGGATCAATTGAAAAAAAATACGGAAGATGTCTCCGAAGAAAATATTCAAAAAATAATTCGGCGGGACTTCGACACATTCGATTCCCTTCCCGCAAAAACCCAGGGAATGATCGCCCAACAGGTCAAAACTTACTTGAAGCAGAAAACATATTCCGCGCAAACGTTCGAGACTTATGAATTACGCGGAACGCCGTCATCGATCCTCATCGATAAAAAAGGAATTTTAAGGCATAAACTCTTTGGATCGGACCAGGGTTTGCAGGAAAAAGTAAAACTTTTACTCGATGAGTGATGCTTTAGGTTGACAACGCAACCCATAAAATTGTAGTTTATTAAATACAAAGAAATTTTCAGGAGCCGATTTAGAGTTCCTGAATCTTGGTGGCAACCAAAGAGATACCGGGCCTTCTTATAGACCCGGTATTTTTTTTCCTGAAATCCTCATGCTTAAATTTGATCAGATCATTCAAAAAATCGATCAACTCGAAGAAGCGCATATTCTACTTGCGGCTTTGGAATTGAAGGTTTTTTCTATCCTGGACAAAAAACTCCTTTCAGCGCAAGCCATTGCCAAAAGAGCCTGTAGCCAGCCTCTGGAAACGGAAAACTTACTCAATGCCCTAGTTGCCATGGGAGCTCTTTCCAAGAAAAACAGGCTATTTAAAAATACCCCTGAGACATACAAACATTTATGTGAAACCAGTCCCCATTATAAAAAGGGCTTGGTTAGACTCCGTCAGGAAGACCGCAAGGAATGGGCCAATTTACTGGAGACCCTGAAAAACGGGCGGGACCCGTCTCAGCATGAGGGCGAGGATGATCCCGAGTTCAGGTGGTTTTTCACTCATGCCATGCACGAACGCAGTGAATTGTATTCAGGTAAAGTAGCGGCAGTCGTCGCCCGCAAACCCGTAGGGCGTTTGCTTGATCTGGCAGGAGGCCCCGGTTCTTATAGCGAGGCCATCCTGCGCAAGGACCAAAATGCAACCGCCACCTTGTTTGACCGAAAGGTGACGCTTGAAGTAGCCAAAGAAATTCTTGCTCCCTCCAGGGTATTCTCCAGATTCGATTTTCTTGAGGGCGACCTTTTCCAAACGGATTACGGAAAGGCCTTCGACACCATTTTCTTTTCCAACGTTCTGCACATATATAATCCCAAAGAAAATAAAACGTTGTTTAAAAAAATTCACCGCTCTCTGGTCCAAGGGGGACGATTTATTCTATTGGACCTTTTCCTTCGTGAAAACATGACAGAACCTTATGATGCCGCTTTATTTTCCCTGACCATGCTGATGTTCACGGCCACAGGAAAAACCTACACGTTTAAAGAGACCGAAGCGTTACTTAAATCCACTGGATTCGGTTCCTTCAAAAGATTTCCTCTGGTTGAGGGCTCCAGCTTGATTGAAGCGGTGAAGAAATAGAAAATCCCCTTCTCCCTTTTTTAAGAAAATCTTTGCACGACCCGTCGTTGCGAGAAGCGTTAGCGACGAAGCCGTGATAATATTCCCTAGCCTTCGTGCCCCGCAAGGGGTAAATCCAGAGACTCTGGATCGCCACGCCGCTTTGCGGCTCGCGACGACGTATAGGATAGGTTAAAGGTGGACTTCATGAAGATTCTCCACTTACGCAAAGCTCTCTTCGTGGAAGGGGGAGCAGGTTTCCCGCCTTATTAAAGGAGACCTGTGGCTATCCCGTCGTTGCGAGGAACATAGTGACGAAGCAATCCAGGCTATCTCTGCGGAGGAGTCATCGCGTTGCGGAGCGGGGAATAAAGCCCACTGGTGGGAATCAACGAACCGCCGAAAAATAGAGCAATTCCCAGGTGACATAAACCCCTTGTTCCGTTGAGAAGTTTTCATCGTAAGCGCGAATCAATTTTCTCAATCCGCCTGATTTTAGCAGGGGAAATGGAGCCGCTCCGATCTGTTGCAAATTTCGTATGAGGGCCCTTGTGCTTGGGAAAAAACTTTTTCTAAACTCCGTGTGAGATTCTTTCACCGTCAACCCCGCCTGTTGAATCATCGTTTCCCATTGTCGATGCGAGAACAGGGTTGCGGGACTTTCCATGCAAGCTGTTTCCCGAAATTCCTTCAGTGTCTCCGGACCAAAGGTGCTGAAAATCAGAAGGCCACCGGAATTAAGATATTTGACCAGATGGTTTAAAGTTTTCCTGGGATCGGCAAACCATTGAAAGACCGCATTGGCGGCTATCAAATCCGTGGAGAGAAATTCAACTTTCCCGGCATTGCCGACGATCAGTTCGGTATTTTTCGGCAGGGTCATGTTTTCCTGCAACTGATCCATCATGCCGGGCGCAATATCATTGAGAATCAATTTTCGCAAAGGCCGGGCCAAAAGATGCCGGGTGAACAATCCCGTACCGCATCCCAGTTCGGTAACGCAATCCGGAAATTGTTCAGGCAACATGGAAGCCAGCCTTTCCGCCATGGTTTTTTGTAATGCCGCGTGCCGGTCATAGCTTTTGGCGTATTTGGAAAAACTTTTTATTATGCGGTCTTCATTATCCATTGGAAGCGATATCCAATATTTTTGCGAGACGGTTCAATAAAGGACCCGGCGCATGGCCCGTATCAGGGACAATTTCCAGTTGCGGAAGATGGCGTTTCAATTCGTTTCCATCCAAAAATCCATCCTCTTCCCCAACCAGGGCGATAAACTTTTGAACTTCAATTTGAGGAACCGGCGCTATTTGCAGAAACTCCAACCCATTCAATAAGGTTTTGTGGTCTGGAACATTTTTGAACCACGATTCGGAAAAATTAATTCCGGTGGATGAATAAAATTCCCGCAAAGGGGAAAGGTCATGCGGATTTCTTTTCAGTGTTCTGATGAGATATTTTAATTTGGTCTCAGCAGTTTTACCACCCCGATTGCGTTCGCGGCTAAAGGCCAGAACAGGCGCCAGCAGGGCCTTGACCGATGCTTGTGGAAGCATTTCCTGATAAGTCATGAGCCATAGGCTTCCCAGTGAATATCCGACGTATAAATCCGCTTTTGTGGATTTCAACAGATGCTCCGCTTCCTGATTGTCGCTGGGTTGGGAAGGGGTGAGGACGTTGATTTTTGCTTCAGGGAAGGAATCTTCAATCAAGCCGTGGAACCATTGCGGCGGCAAAGCCCACCCGCAAACGGCGGTGATGGTCAACGGTTTTTCCATTGCGTCAATACATCCAGAAATTCGCCCAATTGAGCCTCGGTCACATCAGAATGCAGGGAAACCCGTAACCGTGATGTCCCGCGTGGAACCGTCGGCGGGCGGACCGCTCCCACTAATATTCCATGTTCCAATAACAGGTCGCGCAATTTCAATGTTTCGTCTGCGTCTCCAACCACAATAGGGACGATGGGGGAATCAGTATCATTCGATTCCCATCCCATTTCGGCCAACCGATGGCGGAAATTTCCGGCAAGGGTTCTGAGGGCCTTGCGTTTAGCCCCTCCGTTGCGGATAACCTCAATCGCTGAAGAAGCGGCCCCGGCCTGGGCGGGCGTTAAAAAGGTGGAATAAATATATTCTCCCGCGACATTGGTGAGGGTCTGCACTACCGCCTCGGAAGATGTCAACACATACGCTCCGGCGCTGGCGAGAGCTTTTCCGAGCGTACCAACAAGAATATCCACTTCATCCAACACGTGCATTTCTTCGGCCAATCCCCCGCCGGTTTTTCCATAGACTCCCGTTCCGTGGGCTTCGTCCAGTACAAGAACAAAAGGCACTTTGCGTTTGAGTTCCACCAACCGATGAAGGTCAGGATGGTCCCCATCCATACTGAAAACACTTTCCGTCACCACAAATAAAGTTTC
>JADFGI010000150.1 GCA_022567815.1 Nitrospinota bacterium | reverse complement strand
CTGACAGGCGGATGACCTTGGCGTAACAACCGCCCTCAAAATTGAAAACACCGTCGTCGCTCCAGCCGTGTTCATCGTCACCGATCAGGGCCCGGTCCTTATCAGCGGAAAGCGTGGTTTTCCCGGTTCCGGAAAGGCCAAAGAAGACAGCGCTGTCGCCTTCTCCACCTATGTTTGCGGAACAATGCATGGACAAAACGTTGTCTTTGTGCGGGAGTATGTAATTGAGCACGGAGAATATGGATTTTTTGATTTCACCGGCATAGCTGGTTCCGCCTATCAATACCAGTTGTTTGCCATAATCGACAATCACGAATACTTCCGAATTGGTCCCGTCAATCGAGGGAATCGCTTTGAAACCGGGAACGTGAATGACGGTGAAACCGGGAACGTGCGACTCCAGCTTGATCGTGTCTGTTATCTGGATAAACATGTTGCGGGCGAACAGGCTGTGCCATGCGGTTTCCGTTATGATGCGGATATGGAGCTGATGATTGGGATCGGCTCCGGCACAACAATCCTGAACGAAAATCTCCCGGCCCTGAAGGTAGGCGAGTACTCTTGAATGCAAGGCGTCGAACTGGTCCACCGTGAATGGACGGTTGATTTTTCCCCACCAGATATTTTCCTCGCTGGAAGATTCCTGAACAATAAACTTGTCGTTGGGGGCTCGCCCGGTATATTCGCCCGTTTCGACGCAAATAGGACCCAGATGGGAAAGAACGCCTTCTGACCTTCGGATAATATTTTCGTACAGGTCCGGCGTCGAAAGATTCCAATGAACTTCCTTGAAATTTTTAATTCCGTGTTGTTCTAAACCAACCTGATGTTTGAGGCCTTTTTCGGGCATGGATTTCCCTCCTTATCCTGAACAATGCTAGGCAATGGCGTGGTCGTAACGTATTGAAAAAAGGGGAATTTTCCCTTTTAAAAGCGATGCAGTTTAAATATAATAACCTTTTGATATTATTAATCTTAACATATAATTTTGCGAGGGGAAGTTATAATTGGGTTGCCGTCCCATATTCCCTTCATTTTTGAAAAAAATCGTAGCAAAAATCATATTCTTCGGGTAAAAATCCAAGGATTGCTCTGTCAATTGACGGGGCCTTGCCAACCCGGGATCGTAATGAAACTGTTTCAGGACAAAAAAACATCTGCCACATTCGAAATTCTTGCCAAGGCCCGTAGCCGGTACAATGAAATTTATGTGATTCAAAATGGAACCCAGAGGGAAATGTGGTTCAAAGGTGGCGGCAATTTTTTTCTGCAAAGCCGGATGGATACCGCGACCCGGGAATTTCCCGTATTGGTTTATTCCAGAATGATGCTGGCATCCCTTTTGTTCCAACATTCTCCAAAACGGATTTTGATGTTGGGATTGGGGGGAGGGTCTATTTCAAATTTACTGCAGAATCGCTTTCCCAAGGCGCAACTCGATGTGGTCGAAGTGGACCCAAAAGTCATCATGCTTTGTGAAAAATTTTTCTATTTGCGCGAAACGGAAAATTATAAATTACACGCGATGGATGCCAGGATATTTGTTCAAAATCAACTCGGTAAAATTTCTTACGACCTGATCCTGCTGGATGCCTTTAAAAGCGGGTCCGTACCCTACCACCTGAAGACAAAGGAATTTTATCGGGAAATCCGGGACATTCTGACCCCGGAAGGGGTGATCGCTTCCAATCTCTATGGAAAAAGCAATTTGCTCAAGCCGGGGGACCGGACTACGTTTGATTCTATTTTTCGCCGGTTGTATTTTTTTGAGGATCCGAAACAGGTCGCCACGGTGTTGATTGCCACGAATCAGGAGCGATCCCGGTCACAAGCTGATATTCAAAAAGCCGCCGGGAATTTCATGCCGGGTATGCCATTTTCCATGCCCGATTTAGCGGCCATGTACAAGCCGGACTTTTTGGACAACGCCAACGCCAAAATCTTCTCGGATGATTTTTCGGAGCGGGATTTTTTACAGGCGGTGGATGATAACAACACCCGGCAGGGAAAAAATACTCCTTATCCCATCAAGAGCCACTCTTGAGTGAGGGACACTCAAGAACCTGAACGCGGAAGTTTTCGAAATCCGCCACGATCAATTGATCGTCCAAGATGGCCAGCCCACCCACTTTGCCGAATTGTCCCGCCCGTTGGCCGGGATGTTTGAAAATGGAAATCACGTCCAAGTGGGCACTCAGGTGGAGAATCCGGTTGCTCCAGTAATCCGTGGCGAAGACCCCGTGATCGGGATGACTGGCGATAAAATAAATCTCCCCGAAACCCAGACCTTCCTTTTTAATTCCGCGAATCAATTTTCCATCCGCGCCAAAAAGCTTGAGCAGATAGGGAGACTTGTCGCCAATCAGATAATCTCCGTTTTCCAGGCAGTCAATGCTGGCCGGTTCGCAAAGGTCTTGGCCGGGGTTTTCCCCGCCTTCCAGGGAACGGATATGCTCTCCTTTTGGGGAATAAATTTGAATTCGGTTATGCGAGGGGTCGGCCACCCAAACCCGGTTTTCAGGGTCGATGGATAATGAAAATATGGGGCCTAACCGTTGGCCGTCACTTTCATGATCGCCGAAAGATAAAAGAAATTTTCCTTCGCCAGTAAATTTTTGTATGCGAGTGTTTTTTTCATCCGCCACATAGATAAATCCCTGGCGGTCCACCTGCACGTTGACAGGGTAATTGAAAAACCCGGGAGCGTTGCCAAAGCCGCCGAAATGGTTTTTGTAAATGCCCTGGCTGGAAAACCGGATCACCTGGTGATTTTCATAATCAGTGACGATAACATCGCCCTGCGGAGTTCTGGCGATGCCGTAGGGTTGACGCAAGTTGCGAGTCATGGGGCCGCTGTTTGCAAATGAGAATTTGCAAGAAAGATTTGGAAAACTCACTTGGCGGGAAGCGTTTTCAGGTTCACAGGTTTTTTCAAACTCCAGTAATTTATTCATCATATTGCGAACCTTGAACTTGCGGTTCAAGACAGCATCCAGTTTTTCCTGCGTGGGCAGGAGGGTGGCCAATTGGTCTTTGACTTCAAGTATCTGGTTCAACTCTTCGATGTTTTTGTTCTCGTTACCAGTGTTCAATATTCCGTTTAATCGCGAATTTTCAAAGGAAAGGGTTTTCCTTTCCTGCAATGCCTGATTAATCGTTTCTTCCAGGTCCGCTTGAAAAGAATTCAGGGCCTTCAACAATCGTGATGCTTCAGGATCGTCCTTGTTGTTTTCCGAACAAATTAACAGGCCGGTTCCGATGACGAGGCGAAAGAGATTGTTGGCCTCGTTGATTTCCATGGTCAATGCCATTCGCCGCAGGACACTGACTTGAAAATTTACCACCGAAATATTGTTTTGCAGGGTGATGGGAGATTGTTTGTCCTGTGGGTTGACCCGGATCGCTTTCAATTCCAACTCTTGTTTTTGCCGGGACAGGGTTTCAAGTTGCTGGTGCGTTTCGAGGTATTTGGTTTCATAAACCCGCTGGTTTTCCCAAAGGGCCCAGAGACTTTTTATGAAGTCATCCCCATTACGTAAAACGGTGTCTGCTGAAAAATGCAAGTGACCGCAGGCGAGTCCGGCATCTTTCTTTCGTAAAGGCATACCCTCGGTCAGCAGTGGTTGTGCCATTTCCTTCAATGTCAGGTTTTCTGCGTTGAAGGAAACGGGTTGCAAATCCGCCAGGGTTAAATCAACCGGCAGGGTGTTCACATGGGTTCCCCAACGGATCATCCACAGGTCGATAAGGTCTTTGAGGAGAATTTCAAGCGACTTGTGAAGGAGGCTCTCGTCCTGAAAACCCAGTAAAATTTTCAGAAATTTTTCTGAGTCTTGAGGCTCGATGAATTGTCTTTTTAAGGTTTTTTCGATATCGATGTGTTGCGGAAATTTCAACGCCGCGCCCTTGATACTTGCCAGAAGACTACGTATCTCGAAATGGAATTGCCGCAAGACGTCCATGATCCTTGCGTTGGAATTGGACCGGATGAGAAAAGTCTCCCATTTTCCTTCCTGTCCCTGTGTTTCGGCAAAAGATTCCATCATGGTTTTTTCATTTTGTTCCCTGGTTTCCAGCAAATGAATCACTTGTTCGCCTATACGGGCAAGATGATTTTCGATGAAGTCCAGGCAGAGCCGCAAGCTGGACTCGGACAGGTGGGCGTTGATGATGTTGCCAAAAAATTCGGACCCTTGTTCCACGGCTCTCCGGTATTCATAAAAATGGTGGCGCAATTTCCTGAAAAGGGTTTTGTCCAGAGTTTCCGCCTGGAAAAGATTTTTATTGAATACCCTGGGGTCGTCGCGTTGATCCAGCACCTGTTTTTGTTCGGCAAATAACAGATGGTTATGGTTGACAGCGGCTACTTCCCATTCTTCATGCGCCGCCAGCACCGTTTGGCGAACAGCGTTGAGATGGTGGGAGAAAATATCGAGTCCCTGTAAAAGCAAAGACTCGTTCTGAACATCCTCAGTATTGACAGCTTGACGACTGAGTTTTAGCAGAAGGTCCACCCCAATATTTTTTTCGGTATCCGTCCCTGCGTTTTCTTCGGGCAGTCGGCGCACCGCCTTCTGGCAGGTGGTCAGCGCATTATCATCGTCCCCGTTTTTGGGCACATCCTTGCGAGGTTCCCGTGGAAGTTGGAACGTCGTCACCCGTGTGTCAAACGTCAGGCCGACATACAACGTTCCATTGCCGTCAATGGCAGTAAGACTTGGTGTTTTGAGGGGCAGGGAGCTTTCAGCTTCTTTCAGTTCATAAAGGTATTGCCCGGTGGATGTGAAACCCTGAATGCGGTCGTTGTTCAGGTCGGCGACGTAAAGAAGATCGTTGAGTCCTACGGAAACGCAAAGCGGGTATTCAAACTGCCCTGCGTTTTTTCCCCGTTCCCCGAAAGTGCGAAGGAGATTCCATTGGGCATCGAACTTTACAATGCGGTGGTTGCCGCTGTCGGATATAAAATAGTTGCCGTGGCTGTCGCTGGCGATGGAGGTCGGGAACTCGAAAGCAGGGGTGGTGAACAAATGCTTCGGAGTTTCATAAATGCAGGCCAGTTGTTCTTCCAGCACCGTTCCCCGGCCTCCAATCCAGCCGCGCGATTTTCCTTCCGGACTGAAAATTTGAATTCGATGGTTGTATCGTTCGACAATGAGGATGTCGTCTTTAGGGTCGATAAAAACGTCGTAAGGTTCGTTGAGTTGCCCTTTGCTCTCCCCGCAGGACCCGATGCTCAACAGATGGTTTCCCGCCGTGTCGAATTTCTGCACCCGATGGTTCCAACTGTCCGCAACGTAGATGTTTTCCTTGGAATCTATCGCGATCCCTCTGGGATAGTGAAACTCTCCGGGGTTCTTTCCCTTACAGCCAAAACTTTTTATCAGGTTATGATGGGCGTCGTAGATCTGGATGCGATGATTAAAATCGTCTGCAAGGATGAGGTTTCCTGAAGGTGACAAGCAAAAACCGGAGGGTGGGGACAGTTCCTCGCCGCCTGCGCTACGAGAGCGGAAGGCACTTTTAAATTCAGCGGCGCTATCCTCTTCCATTGCTTGATAGGTCAAATCGATTGTGGCCGGCGTAGCGCTGGCCAGCCTGGGGGCTGGACCCAATATTGACGTGCGATGGGTTTTTGAAGAATTAATAGTTTCCCCATAATCCATAGGTTCCCAGGGACTCGTGAGCAAATTCGCCATCTGCGGAGGAGTCCGCGTAGCGGGGCTGGTAGGATTTAATCATAATTGAACCCGGAACACAATCCACACCGATCACCCTGTTATTCGGTGATAATACTTTTTTCAATATCAGCATCCGCTACGGTCCTGGAACATTGAATACGGAACCTGCGCACCAGCATGGGAATCAGCATCTTCAAGGCGTCAATTTTCGATTTCAACAGGACGATTCCCTGTCCCCGGTAAGAAAAATATTTAATGTCCTCCAACTGGTGTTTGAGGGTGGTGAAAAAATATTTGCAATACAGACCCAGCGACAGGTTTTTAATGAGCACGAACACGTCATTTCGTTTGCAGAGGAATACATAACGGTCGCTGTAAAGTCCCACCGTGGCGGTTCCAATGTGATAGACCTTGGCCTTGGGCAGGTACACGGTTTGGAATCCCTGCAATTGACTGCGCATGTTCAAATCGACGTCTTCCGCGAAGATGAAAAAGTCTTCGTCGAAAACCCCAACGCTTTCGAACAGTTCCCGGCGGTAAATCCCCGCTCCCGCGCAGGCCCCAAAGACGTAATCCTCGCTCTCGTATTGACCGACATCCTTTTCCCCCTGGCCGCGACCGCCGCCTGACGACCAGGCGTGGAACAGGTCTCCCGTGTTGTAAAACACGTCGCGTTGATCCAGAAACATCATTTTGGTGGTTCCCATCCCGCATTCCGGGTGCCGCTCCATTCCTTCGTAAAGTTCCGTCAGCCAATCGGGCTCGACTTCGATGTCGTTGTTCAGCAGGCAGATGTACTTGCCTTTCGCCGCCTGAATGCCTCGATTGCAGGCAATAGCAAACCCCATATTTTCCGGGAGCCTAATCAGGCGTATCCAGGGATATTTTTCTTCCATCAATTCAAGTGAACCGTCCACGGAACCATTGTCCACCACGATGACTTCAAAATCGTCGAAGGTGGAGCGTTTAAGGGAATCCAGACACATGCCGATGAAACGGAGTCCGTTCCAGTTGGGTACGATGACGCTGGCCTTCAAGGAGACCTTTGCATAGGTTTTATATCCCCTTATCTCCAGCCTGTCACCCTGTGGGTGCTCACCAGAGGGGAGAAGGGGTTTCCTCCTCTCCTCCAATGGAGGAGAGGATTGAGGTGAGGAGGGATTTAGATTCTCTTTCCTATTTTGCAGGGAACTAAATTTCAAGGAACTGTCTCCAATAAAGAAGGTTGTTTGTTTGCATTCATGTGGAACGGGGAACCAAAGGATTTTGCGATTCCAATTTTAGTTCGCATAATAATTCGCCCAACAAATTTCTTGCGCCCTGATGCGAAGGGTCCAGCGCGAGACAATTTCGGACAAAGCGTTCTTGATTATCCCCCCCGGACAACCGCGCTCGGCGAAACCACGCACCCGCCTGAATGTGCTGGTACGTTAGAGGTAGGGAAGTTAATTTTTCAAAAAGGATATAGGCATTTTCTATTTCTCCTTCCCGCTCCAGCGCCGAAGCTCTGGCATAAATAAGGAGTGAGTTGTCCGGATCTTTCTTCAAATAATAGTCCATGGTTTCCGACTCAGGGCGCAACTCCCGGTCCATCCTGGCGATAGCGCCCGCCACGCTGGTTTTCAACCACTCGCGGTCCGGTTTGCAGGCGATGTTTTCAGATTCGGCGTACAGTCTTTGCAATTGTTCCCGATCTTTAAGGGCCGTCAAGGATTCCATCAAGGCTAGCCAGCAATCGTGCCGGTTGGGATACTGCGTGCGGAACCGCTCGAACCCTCTTACAGCCTTCTGATGATGGTTTTGCTGTTGATGAATCAGGGCATTG
>JADFGI010000149.1 GCA_022567815.1 Nitrospinota bacterium | reverse complement strand
GGAAAATAATATCAGCGGCAGCCAAAGGAAAATATGGTTTGCTTTAAATACCGTAGTCATTATCCTTTGCACCTTCTGTTACCAATAATGATGCCTGTGATGATGATGCCCATAACCGAAACCATAGAAATAATAAGGATAAAACGGATCGTAATAATAGGGGGTGTCGGGATATTCCGGAAATAGATTCAATTCTTCCGGTTCGATGACCGCGAATAGATAATCACGGTCCCCTATTTTCCCTGATTGACTTCCCACAACAACCCCCGCTCCAATTATATTCCGTCCCTTGGAATAAACTTCCGATTCCAGGTATCCCCGGTGACGAAATATAAAACGGCCCAGCGTGGCGTCTCCTGTATCCAGATTGCCATAGGAATCAATGGCCTTTTGCACCACTTCGATTTCGCTCCTATCGGGAAAATTCCTGGTCTGAACAATGCTACCAGCTAACATCACTTTTCTACCAACATAGACCTCCGGGGATTCAAACAGCCCTATGACACTGACTCCAGGATCAAGAGTTGCACGCATTTTGTCAGAAATGGGATGGACACATCCCACCATGAAGATTAGAAAAGCGAAGAAAATTAAAATTCTCATGGAATTTCTCGTTTCAATATATCTAACAGCTCGGTAGAACAAAGATGACAATATAAAATTATATGCAATTAAATATACATATTTTTGAGGTTTTTAGCAAACTAATTTAGCCGAAAAATAAGGCACCTCCAAAACCACTGGGTTCTTGTACTATCCACCCATTTAAGGATAAAATGGTTGTTTCAACAGACTTTTTTATCCTCTTTTCCTTGGCAGAAAATGGCCCAGACAAAAAATTACTATAAAATTCTCGGCGTCGAAAAAAACGCTTCGTTTGCAGACATCAAAAAACGCTACCGGGAATTGGCCAAAAAGCATCATCCCGACGTCAATAACGGAAGCAAAAAAGCTGAAAACAATTTCAAAATTCTATCCGCCGCCTACAATGTTCTCAGCGATAAAAAAAGCCGACGGGAATACGACCAATCCTTTCGCCAGCAAACCCGGCCCCGAGGTCCGGGTTCCGGAACCTGGTCCGACCCATCCTCGGACTTTGATTTTAGCGGGCGGCAAAAGACCGGACAGCAGGGTGACTTTCGCCAGGCCACTCCTGAAGAAGAACAAAAATTCGATCCCGAATTTCCCACTCGCGGATTCGATTTGCAGTTCATGATCGATCTTCCGCTGGTCACCGTGGCCCTGGGTGGAACCATTCCCTACAGTTACGAAAAATATGTTCAATGCCCGGACTGCGAGGGAACAGGCTTTATGGACTCCGAGGAATGCTCCGTCTGCAAGGGAAAACGATTGGTGGTCGAGAGCGTGACCATAGAAATAAAAATCCCCCCTGGCATCGGCAACCTATACACGTTACGAATCCCGAACGCAGGCGGAGAAGGCCGAAACGGAGGCCCGCCCGGTGACTTGCTTTTGCGAATCAGCGCAGAAAAGCACCCGCGCTTCAAGCGTTTGAAAAACGATATATATGCGGAAATCCCTATTTCGCCTGAATTGGCGGAAAAAGGCGGCTCACTGGAAATTGAAACGCTCGATTCCGTGCAAACCATCGAAGTGGAAGAAGGAACTCTTACGGGAGAAGAATTGCGGATTCCCGGTCAGGGTGCGGCCATCCTATGGGGGAAAAAACGCGGAGATTTTATTCTTAAATTTAAAATTCAGGATGACTGAATCTTATCCGACCGCGATTTCACCCTGAGCCTATCCTACTACGTCATCGCGAGCCGCAAAGCGGCGTGGCGATCCAGGGTCTCTGGATTTACCCCTGCGGGGCACGAAAGCTTGGGAATAATATAACGGCTTCGTCGCTAACGCTCCTCACAAAGACGGCTTAGAAAGGTCTCTGCCTGGGCAGGATAGTATACGAAAATAAAAATGAAGCACGGGTTTTGGGGAAAATACGGTGTGCAGGAAACCAGGTTTAGCCTTTTGCCTTGCGGGCCCTCACGTCCGCCGCATGCGCTCTGGCCCTTGCCACCATGGCGGCTTTTTCTTCTGGTGATCTATTTGTTTTGGGTTTAGGTCCGGGAACTTTGTCGCCAGATCCAGCTTTGGCTACCGCAGGTTTGGGGGCCTCGGGTTGGGCGGATGCCTCGACCGCTTTGGAATCCGCGGTTTCCGCAGGGGCTGGAGCAGATTCGGCCACGACCGCACCCACTTCTTTCCCGGCAGATGAAGGCGGCGCCTCCCCTTCCTTGCGCACGAGACGCATGGATGACCAGACCTCTTGTGTCGGATAAAGGAAATCAATACCTATTTTGCCATCAAACCGAATGATCTTTTCATCCGAGCATTCGGTGATCCAGGTGTTGCTGGCCCCGCCAGCTTCAAATATGGGATCGAGTGGGAACAAGGTCCCATTTTTATCCATGCATTCCTTCGTTTTATCAAAAATGGTCAGGGCTTCGGCCTTATTGGGAATGCGCCAATTCTCATACCCTGCGAACTTTTCCTGGTTAAATTTATCTACATATTCCTTGTGGGCCATCCAGGTGTAAAACTTTTTCATGTCGATCCAGGCGTCGGATTTTTTCCACATCAAACTGGAATTGGGATCGGTGACGGTCCCATCGCCATTATCAACCAGGGGCTTCGCCGGAGGCTTCTCTTTTTTTGCCGCCACTTTGGGCTTAGCAGGCTTTTCGGCGGGCTTCGCGGCCTCAGTTTTATCGGCAGGTTTGACCGCTTCCTCTTTTTCTTCCGGTTTGGCTTGTGAATCTTCCATAAATCAATTCATCCGTACAGGCGCATTTAATGTAAAGGCTTCGCTCCGACAGGAGTCCATGTACAGCCTTCCAGAACTTGATTCAAGTCTTTTCCAGATCCGGTCAGCTTGCCTAAAATATCGCCCAATTCTTTGGCGGAAAACGCATCCAGGCTGACCATGAAACTCTCTCGATAATTCGCCGCGTTGTTTTTTATCCAGCCGATAACGCCGTCTTCTCCGCCAGACCCATCCGCTTGGGATTGTTTTCTTCCCAAAAGATTTGTCTGGGAAACACGAATAATTTCACCGATCAGATCATTTTTAATTCGGCTCATCACAATTTCTCTTTTCTTGTTGAGCGGCAACCGCCATTTGGCGTCAAAAGCAGGCCAATCTATAATTATTTTTCCGGCTTGTCAATCCGATATTTTCCTGACAAGTTTTAAACAAATAAAACAAATAGTTAGGCGAAAAAAACAGCTCTCTGTTTTCTCTTTCCATTTTATATCAGGAAGGATACTCAGAAAAGAAAAAAATGAAGTAAAATCGGATGTGTGACCATTTTGGGCCAGAATTCTCAGGTCATGTCCTTGGGTCCAGCGCATCCCGCAGACCTTCCCCAAGAAAATTGAATGCCAGAATGGTAAAAAATATAGCCAGGGAAGGATATAAAATCAGATGAGGATAAAACTTCACCGCTGTCCATCCGTCGTTGGCCAGGGTCCCCCAACTGCTGAACGGTGGGGAAATTCCCAGGCCGATAAAACTGAGGGTCGATTCCGCGAGGATGGCCACAGGGATGCGAAAGCTCAAAGTAACAATCAATAAACCAATAATATTTGGAAATATTTCCCGCACAAAGATCCGAGTATGACTGGCCCCCAGAGCACGGGCGGCTTCCACATAGGTCAATTCCTTGATCCTGAGGACTTCCCCCCGCACCAAACGGGCCACCGTGACCCAGCTCACCAGCGTCAGGGCGATGAAAATCCCCATCACACCCCGGCCCATCACCACGGTGATCAGAATAATCATGAGCAGGTCGGGAAGCGCAAAAACCACATCGACAATGCGCATCATCACGTTGTCTGTTCTTTTCCCGGCATATCCCGATACCGCGCCATAGACCGTTCCGATGAGCATCGCCAGCAGAGTGGTCACCACCCCGACAAATAAAGATACACGGGCGCCGTAAATCATGCGCGAAAACAAATCCCTGCCCAAACGGTCCGTACCCAGCCAGTTGGCCGAATTGGGCGATGCCAGCGTATTCATCGTATCCTGTGTTTCATACGAATAAGGCGCCACCCAGGGAGCAAAAATGGCGGCCAATGCGATAACAACAAGAAACAAGGCACTGAGCCTGGACGATAAGGGAAAATTTTTCATGCAGGGATCATACTATTTTTTGTCATTTTCCAGCTATTTTCCCAAAGAGACCCTGGGGTCGAGCCAGGCATACATCATATCGACCACGATGTTGGCCAGAACGATCAACACCGCATAAACCAGCGTCACCCCCATGATGAGCGGGTAATCGCGGTTGGTCACGGCGGTGATAAAAAAACTGCCCATTCCCGGAATCGAAAATATAAACTCGATCACGAACGAACCCGTCACCAGCCCGGCGATGAGCGGACCCATCACCGAAACGACGGGATAAATGGAATTTTTTAACGCGTGTTTCAGTAAAACCACTGGTTCGGACAATCCCTTGGCGCGGGCGGTGCGAATATAATCGGACGCCAGAACGTCGAGAATCGTGGTCCGGGTCAAACGGGCGATGTATCCGGCATACCCTGCCCCCAGGGCAAATGCGGGCATTACCACGTGGCGCGGCCCTTCCCATAAAGCCGGGGGCAACCAATGAAGTTTGTGTGAAAGACCCCAGACCAGAACCGTCCCCAGGACAAAACTGGGAACGGAGATGCCCAGTGTCGCCAAAAACACACAGGACCGGTCAATCGCTGAATTCCGCCAATAAGCGGCAATGATGCCGCCTGGAATGCCGAGGCCAAGGATGACCACCACCGCGCACAATCCCAGCGTGAGCGACACAGGAAAGGTTTCGGCAATGATGTCGGAAACATCGCGGCCAATGTATTTGTAAGAAGGCCCCAAATCCCCCTGCAAAACCTGCTTCATGTAAAGGAAATATTGCGTGACCAAAGGTTCGTTCAGGTGGTATTTGGCTTCGATATTGGCGATGATTTCGGGAGGAAGTTTTTTTTCGGTATCAAACGGACCCCCGGGGACCAGATGCATGATGCCAAAGGTCAGTGTGGCCACGGTAATCAATACGGGAATGCCATACAGAATTCGTTTGCAAAAATACAGAATCATTTTGGCATCCTACCACAACGAAAAGTTTGTTAGGCGCAATGCTTGTTCCCCCATTCAAGCGTAGGTATACTATCGCTTGATCTGTATTAATTTTCTTGCTGTCCTTAAAAAATTAAGGACATCTTAATAAAGGGAGACCCGAAAATCCCCCCAACCCCCTTCGTAGAAGGGGGAGCAGGCCCCCCCTTTTTTTAAAGGGGGCCAGGGGGATTTTTATTTTCACTTTTTGGCAAAAAAAAGGAAAATCAATTAAGAACCCTCTTGCGCAAAAATTATCATAATGAACGACCCCGCCGCAAGCGGACGGGGTATCCGACAAGAGTTTTCATTTCAAACGCGTGGCAAGCCACGGGGAATTAAACTCACTGGTGGGATTAAAATGAACTAATGATTTCTCAAAAATCCGTCGCCCGTTAATATCTCATCCAGCGGTACGCTGGTAAAATTTTCTAAAAACAATCATGGCCTTTTACTCCCTTACAGAATTTATCGAACAGCTTGAGCGTGAAGGTGAGCTGATTCGAATTAGCGAACCGGTTTCCCCTATTCTGGAAATTTCCGAGATCACGGACAGGATTTCCAAATCACCGGGGGGCGGCAAAGCGTTACTGTTTGAAAATGTAGAAGGCAGCCAGATGCCGGTTTTGATCAACGCTTTCGGAAGTACCCGCCGGATGAACATCGCCCTCGGCGTCAACGACATCGAAGACATCGCCAAAGAAATCGACCGCTACCTGAAAATCGCTCCGCCAACGAGCCTCATGGATAAAGTCAAACTGCTTCCGCTTTTATTGAACGCGGCAAATTTCCCTCCGAAAATCTTCCGCGGGGGCCAAGCCCCCTGTCAGGAGGTGGTGCATCTTGGCGATGCCGTGGACCTGGGAAATATTCCCATTCTCCAGTGCTGGCCGGATGACGCGGGCCGATTCATCACCTTTCCCATCGTGGTCAACCGAAGCGCCGACGACAAGTTGAGAAACGTCGGACTCTACCGCATGCAGATCTTTGATAAAAATACCACCGCCATGCACTGGCACATCCACAAAGACGGGGCCCACTTTTTCCACGAATTTCGCCGCCAGAATAAAAAAATGGAAGTGGCGGTGGCCATCGGCGCGGACCCCGTAGTGTGCTATTCCGCCTCCGCCCCCCTGCCCTACGGCATCGATGAATTTCTGCTGGCGGGTTTCATCCGCAAATCGGCGGTGCCGCTGGTGAAATGCAAAACGGTGAACCTGGAAATCCCCGCCACGGCGGAAATCGTGTTGGAGGGATATATCGATCCGGCGGAAATGCGCCTCGAAGGGCCATTCGGCGATCATACGGGATATTATTCTCAGGATGGCGATTATCCCGTATTACATGTGACGGCCATCACCCATCGGAAAAATCCCGTCTACCTGACCACCATTGTCGGCAGACCGCCGCAGGAAGATTACTATCTTGGCAAGGCCACGGAGCGGATTTTTCTACCGCTCATGCGCACTCAACTGCCGGAAATCGTCGACATGGATATGCCGCTTGAGGGCGTGTTCCACAACTCGGTGATCATCTCCATCGACAAACGCTATCCCATGCAGGCCCGGCGCATGATGAGCGCCTTGTGGGGATTGGGGCAGATGAGCTTCGTCAAAACCATTCTGGTGGTGGACGCGGGAGTCGATGTGCACGATACCAAAGCCGTCCTGGGCATACTTTTAAATCAGGTGGATTTTCCTCGCGACCTGTTTTTTTCGGAAGGCATTCTCGACGTTTTGAATCACGCCTCGGACCACGCCTTGTATGGTTCCAAATTGGGGATCGACGCCACAACTAAAATCGAAGGGGAACCGGGTTTCGGTGAGGATTTTACTTCCGGCCATCCGTCACCAAACCTGCCCCACCCGAAGGCGGTGGTGGATCGGTTTAAAGAGGTGAAGGATTGCCGCATCCTGGATAGTAATTCAAAACATTCCGTGATGTTTGTGGCGTTCGATAAAACCCGCGCCCACCAGGCTAGGGAGTTCATCACCTCCTTTTTCAAAAATCCGGGATTTGCTTCGATATCCATCCTCATCGTCCTGGAGGCGCATGTCGATTTGCGGGATTACTCTGCTATCATGTGGAAATTTTTCAACAATCTGGACCCCAAACGGGATTTCCATTTTGTGGGGGAACACCTGGGAATCGACGTGACCCGCAAATACCCCGAAGAAGGTTATGAACAGGATTGGCCGGACGAAATCGTCATGTCCCAATCCATCAAAGATCAGGTTCAGGAAAAGTGGGAACGGTTGTTTGGTGATGAATGATTAAGAATCGGTGTGAGTGAAAGGAGGATATTACATGAGGATTATATTAATTGTTATGGCTATCCTTATATTCAGTGGTCATTTTAATCAATCAACAGCGCAGAATGTGCTTATCCACAATA
>JADFGI010000148.1 GCA_022567815.1 Nitrospinota bacterium | reverse complement strand
TTCAGCCTCATGCCGGATATCCTCTGGAAGAATGATTTAGTACTATGGACGATTCAGTCAGCTGTTATAACCCATCGACCGTCAATTTTGGGTCCAGCGTCACGCTGGTCGGTGGTACGCTGGCATGATTTTTTCGCCGCCGCCCCGGAATTTGCGGGATGAACTCCTGGACCTGGACGAAGCGCCTTATGAAGAGGTCCGGGACAGCCTGAATGACGTTCAGACAGTCAACCGGTATTTGAGCGGCTACCGGGTTTTGCTCCATCACGCCGAAAGATTTCTCAAGTCCCGCAAGGCAGGCCGACCGGTCACCATCCTGGACGCCGCCACGGGGTCCGCCGACCAGCCGGTCGCCCTGGCGAAACTGGCGCGCAAACTGAAAATTCCCGTCAGGATTTTTGCCATCGACATCAATTTTAAAATGCTCAGATTCGCCCGTGAAATGACGCGTGAGTTTCCGGAAATCGAATTGGTCCAATGCGACGTTTTATCCTTGCCGTTTCGTGAAAACAGTATTGATCTGGCGGTCAACAATCTCTCCCTTCATCATTTCTCATGGGAAAAGGCAGTGGCTATTTTGGGCGCAATCTATAAAATCAGCAGACTTGGCATTATCGTCAATGATCTTAACCGAAGCAGAATCGCCCATGCCGCTATATTTCTTCTGACCCGTTTGATGACAAAAAACCGGCTGACCCGTTACGACGCTCCGGTTTCGGTGATGAACGCGTTCACTCCTTCCGAGTTTTGTGAGTTGGCGCAGGAAGCGGGTATTCCCCGGTTTGAGGTCCACCGTCACTTTCCCTACAGAATTGCTCTGGTCGCTAAAAAAAGCTGATGAACCGGTACGACGTCATTGTCATTGGAGGAGGCCCGGCGGGGTCGGCCTCGGCCATTTTTCTTTCACATTTCGGGTACAAAGTGGCTCTTTTGGACCAGGCCACGTTTCCCCGCGACAAGGTCTGCGGCGAGTTTATCAGCCCGGCGGCGGATGTCATTCTGGAACGCCTGGGGGTGCTTTCCGCGATTGAAGCCCTGTCTCCAGTGAGGCTCAGTGGCGTGGCCATTTCTTCCTATGAAAAAGCAGGGTTTGCGGTCGAATACCCACCGCTTCCCGGAACGGCGCGCCCGATGACCAGCCTGTCTTTGCCTCGATTCGTTTTTGACCGACTGTTGATGCAGAGAGTTGAGCAGGCGGGGGTGACGGTGAAAGAAGGGCACAAGGTGACGGATTTCATTGTTGAGGAGGGTAAAATTGCCGGAGTGCGAGGCCGGGATGATTCGAAAACACCGTTTGAATTTCGCGCTTCGGTAGTGGTGGACGCTGGAGGAAGAAATTGCGTTTCATTGCGCCGGTTTGATCTGAAGAAAAAAAGCCGAAGTTCCAGTAAAATAGCCCTGGCCGCTCACTGGACGACGCCTCACCCGCTCAAGAAATATTGCACCATGCACATCAGTCATCCCGGATACACAGGAATTGCGCCTACTGGTGAAAATCAGGTCAATGTTGTGCTTGTAGTAGATAAAAAATCATTGCAGGGAGAAAATGACCTTCATGATTTCTATGTCCGAACGGTATTGCAAAATCCGTTGCGCCGGAACCTGCTCGACAAAGCACAGGTGGCGGAGAAGGTGAGGAGCGTTGATTCCCTGGCGTTTTCCGTACGCCCTCCGCAAATTGGCGGACTGGTCCTGGTGGGAGACGCTTCGGGATTCATCGATCCGTTTACCGGAGAGGGGATTTATCTATCGTTGCGAAGCGCGCAAATCGCCGGGGAAGTGATCGACGCGTCCTTCAAAAAAAATGATTTTTCAAGAGAGGCGTTGGCTGTTTATGAGCATGCGCGCAAAAAGGAATTCAATAAGAAATTTCTGTTGAGTAAAATTTTCCAGCGTCTGATTTATAATCCGCCCCTTTGTAATCGAGTGATCCAAATACTGGCCGACCATCCGGACCAGGCGGCGACTCTCGTGGGCGTTATCGGAGATTATATTCCCGCCGAAAAAGTCGTGTCCCTACGGTTCCTTGGGCGATTGCTCGCCAAGGCCTGGGGAACGGACTCCAGAATCCTTTCAGGAAAAGAGCCGGACGCTTCGCCCTACCTGTAGAAAGCTTTTGAATTCCCCGTCTTCATTGTCAGCAACGGGGTCTTTTTAATGCAACTGCGATTCGTATTCGTTGAGGATTTGTTCCAGCCTGTCTTTGGTTTTCAGTTTCTCCTTTTGGTGTTTTTTCTTTTCAATTTCCTGGTCTCCGGTAAGGAATTTTAATTTATTCAATTCACCGACTTTTTGTTTCAGAAGATTGTGTTCTTCAAAGAGTTTTTTGAACTCTTCATTTTCGTTTTGGATTTTATCCAGCAATTGCGGATTGATTTCCATTTTTTCCTGCCTCCATGTTTTATAAAGTTTGTTTCGTGAAATTCAGTTCGGCTTCCGATTTTCTAACGTATTTGATTTTTAATTCACCCAAGTCAAAGCAAGGGTGGTTTTCCAGATGCGGCTTTGCCAACAATGCGGCGCTTGCCGCCACGCTATGCCTGATCGCGTTCGAGTTGTCGACAAACAAAGACCCCAGTCTGCGGGAAAAATAGTCGCCGTAAGCTTCCAATCCACTGCCGATGAAAACGGTGGGTTCGGAAACCATTGCGCATACCTCTTCCGGGCGCATCGCTCTGTCGGGAGTCGATCGTTTTAATCCCACCAGTGGGTTTAATTCCCCGTGGCTTGCCACGCGTTTAAAAGAAAACTCTTGTCGGATACCCCGTCCGCTTGCGGCAGGGTCGCTCATTTTGTTTCCCTCATATCTGAAAAAGGCGCAATACACTTCTTTTTTTCGTGCGTCTAAAATGGCGCATATTGGATGTCCGGTGGGTTCTGCGCATGCCGATACGGCCTCCAGAGTATCGATTCCCTTGAACGGCTTTTCCGTGGCAAGGACGAACCCTTTGACGAGGCTCACCCCTACCCGCAGTCCGGTGAAAGAGCCTGGCCCGGCGGTGACGCTGAACCCGTCAATATCTCGCAATTGATATTGGGCTCCGGACAAAACTTCGTCCACCATTCTCAAGAGACCGTCCGAATGGTTTCCAGAGCTCTTATTTAAGTATGTTTCGGAAATAATATGATTGTTTTCAAGGAGGGCGACACTACCCTGTGGGACCGATGAGTCAATTCCCAGGATTCTCATCATTTTTCTGCGAAAATTCCGGTGTTAAATACCATGAAATGAATTACCCCATAGCATAATGATTCATCTTAAAATTAGGTTATCGGAATGAAAAAGTCAAATAAAAACCCTGGTTTTTTTTAGCCAATGACCTGGCTTTCCACTAATACCTTTTAAAACAAAAAGTTTCTGTTAAAGCAGGAGATGGGCTCAGAGGGAAACTTCACTAACTAATTGAATTTATTAAACTAATTTTATTTTTTTCGGACCGTTCCCTGTTTGTGCATTCCCGGACCCAGGTATTCGGCTAGAGATTGATCTCTCATTGTTTAAGATTTTTCCATTTTTGCCGTAAATAATTATGGTGTAAGTGTAATTATAGATTAAAAACCATTGATTTCATTGTAGTTAATTGCTTGACAATGTTTAAATGGAGTTTTATCGTGTAATTCGCAGTAAATCTTTAAATGGCCAATTGAATCTTGTGGAAATAAAAAAGGAGGAGGCAGGGTTTTTATTTCGGATATGGGAGAGCGATATGTTTTTCGAAGTAAGAATTTTTAATTCGGATGGAGAATTGAAACGCGTGGTATCCCCAAAGAAGTTAAGCAAAAATTTTTGGAAGGAAAATAGTAACGGATTGCCTGATTTTAATGACATTTATTTGAATCAGGATAATTGGGAAAACAAAAATGCCTGGGATAAGGTTCAGGTGGAAGATCCCGATGTTTGATGGGGTGACAGCCCCTCACAAAAGACAAAATGCGCCGGACTGTTTCATAACCATTTGATTATTTTAATTTTAATGGGATACCGGGGTCCGGCCCCTTTTGTTTTTAATTTTTTTATCCCCTTGTTTGAAAATCCCCCCACTTGGGCACGGAAATAAAATTTTTACGCCTGCACCCCGATTCTCTGCGCAATAAGCCTGTAAATGTGGTACTAGATATAGCATTTGCCGATTCCCCTTAACCAAAACTCTTTGGAGATCGTTATGTATGTTACCACCGAGGATGAACTTGCGGTCCTCTGTGAGAAGTTAAAGTCCTGTGAAGTGTTAGCCTTGGACACGGAATTTGTCCGGGAGCGAACTTACTTTCACCGTCTTGGCCTCATTCAGGTTGCTGGAGATGATATTTGCGCCGTGGTCGATCCCATTCTTATTTCCGACATCAGTCCTCTTCTGGAAATAATTACAAATCCCAAGGTTGTAAAAATTTTCCACGCCGCCCGGCAGGATCTGGAAATTCTGGTCCGCTTGTCTGGTCAGGTGATCACGCCGGTTTTCGACACGCAGGTCGCCGCGGCTTTGGTGGGGTGGGGGGCGCAGATTTCTTTCGCCAGGATCGTGCAAAAGGTCACGGGTAAAAAAATTAACAAAGCGGAAACATATACTGACTGGTGCCGAAGGCCATTGCGTCAAAGTCAGATTGATTATGCCCTGGATGACGCACGGTTTCTTCTGCCGGTTTACGAAAGGCTCGGCCAGGTTTTAAAAAAAATGAACCGCCAGGATTGGATTCAGGCGGAGTTTGCAAAATTGGAGAAACCGCAAGTTTATGACCTTCCCGATCCGAGGCGGCAATTTCTAAAAATAAAGAATGTCCGAAACTTAAAGCGCAAGAACCTGGCAGTTATGGTTGAGTTGGCCGCATGGCGCGAAGAAGAGGCGATTCGGAGGGATAGCTTGCCGAAATCGGTGGTGCGCGATGAACCTCTCCTGGAAATCGCCAGGAGTTTGCCCGAAAAACCGGACGACCTGGCCAATATTCGGGGATTCCATCGCAAGGAGGTTTCCAAAAGCGGCACCGCGATCCTAGATGCGGTTAAAAAAGGATTGGCCATGCCGGAGGATCAGATTCCGGAATTGCCGGAATTCGATGGCTACTCCACCGGAAAAGGGGTGGAGGAATTATTGGCGGCGTACATCCAGATTCGATCGGAAGAGTTGAAAATCGAACCCAGCGTTCTTGCGCATCGAAAACGAATCCACGATTTTGTGAAATGTTTCGAACAGAAAGAGAATCTTGACGAGCACTTTCTAATGCAGGGTTGGAGAAAAGAATACGTGGGAGATTTGTTGAAATCTATTTTGAATGGCGGTAAAGCCCTGACCATCGGAAAAAACGGCAAGGTGCAGTTGATTCCCTCCGAGAAAGAATAACCTCACCCCGGCTCATCGTTAGAAAACTTCCCTGCCTCAATTGTCCCCTTTGGTTGATTGGAACCACGCTTTGAATTCTGCATTGTTTCTCAAATTTGCCAGGTCAGGATCGGTCTGGATTTCGTTAAATCCTTTATAGCCCAATTCGACAGCTTTTTTTAAAGCGTCCAGGCTGGCTTGTAATTTTTCAGTCAATGAGTAATAGCAGGCGAGGTTGTAATGCAACAGCGGGGCGGAAGGATTGATGTTTTCAAGCGATTGAAGCGTGTCCAAAGCCTCGTCATATCTTTTGGCCCTGAGATAGGCGGTGCTGAGATTGATATAGGTTTCCTGGAATTCCCGGTTATGGTTTAGGGCCTTGTGGTAGTTTTTTGCCGCTTCGTCCCATTTCTCCTGCTGTAAAAATTTGTTGCCCTCGTTGAAATGGAAGATCGCCATCCGTTTGATATTTTCAGGGTCGGAATGGTCCATGTCCTGGTGCTCATCGTGTTCCGCATGATCGTGGTCCTTTGAAGGGTCAGGTTTCAGGTGGTCGGTCACAAAGAATAAAACGATGGTGATCAGTAAAAGGACAGGAAAATATTTTTTCATACTCGCTCCCGCGAGGGGGAGATGTGGGGCTAACCCTCGCTTCGCTCACGAGCCCCTGGGAATTTCTCGTGGAAAAATTCAGCACTATGGAAGATTCGGTCAGCCACAAATTCTCTTGCACGTTACACTGGATCCAGCGTCACGCTGGTTCATCTGTGGTTCCAACACTCAACTTATTTGCAAATTCATTGACGGAACTTAAAGGCGTGATATTTTCAAGTTCCGCGCCATGCGAACTCAGATTATATATCTGGGTCCCGGCATTTTGCATGGCGATTTCTTCGATCGTTCGTTTATAACTATACATGGATTGGCTGGTTGAAACCATCCCACCAAAATTCCCTTTTATCCTGATTTGTTTTTTCAATCCGGCTTTTTCTGCATGGGCATTGGCCAGGGTAACCCTTTGTGAAATCCGGTCGAGAAGTTGCACGTTCATGTTTGAATGATGGGAATAGGTTCGCCCGCCGGAGTAGGCGCAGTCCTGACCTATCAGGAAGATGGGATCACAGCCCAGTTGAATCAGGCAGTCGAGCCCCAGGCAGGAAACCGAGCCTCCCGCTTTGGTGGTTCCTTTTTCCTCCATTTGTGAGTCCTGATTTTGGTACAGGGAATGCCCATGCTTGAACACCACAAACTTTTCTCCCTGAAAGCTTGAAAGAATTTTGGTGTGCGCCGTAGGCGTATATATTAATTTGAACAGGTTTTCAAGATTGTCCCGGAAAGACAGGAAACTTTCTTCCTGCGGGTCCAGAGTGAACACGTATTGGGGGTGAATGCCTTCACGCGCTAGAATGGGCAGGGCCGTGTCAACGCAAGCAATGACAGCGGAGTGGGTGATATGCTGTAAATATGGAAGCAGATCGTCCAACGATGGCCCGGCGCTGACAAGAATGCCCGGTTGGCCGCGATGCGTCCCCGCCAGGGAATTGATTCCCGGACTTTGCCGGACCATTTCCTGATTGAAAGAATAGTTTTGGCTTTCCAGATCCCCAAGAACCGCCGGAAACCTGCGTTCCATCAACAACACTTCCAGGGCGTTGGTCAGAGAGGGAAAGTTTGCAGGGATGCATTTGAAGGAGGGGGAATGGAACAAAACCTCCAATGGCGCGGCGGAAGATTGGGTCCACTGCGCCATTCGCCCGGAAATTTCCCTGGAGACGGCGGATTCCTCACAGCCAAAAATCAGATGCAATCGTGGGTCAGCGAATACCTCCGTCTGATCCCTAAGATGGATTGCCGCGTTCAGCAGATCGGCATTCAGTTCGATGACCAACAGCCGGCCTTTGGGTCCGATTTGCTCCAACAGTGATTGGACGTGGTATCCCAGACCGAAACCGTACAGGCACACCCGGCTTCCCGGTTGCACGCTTTTGGCAAAGTTCCGTCCTTCTTTCACCGGATCATAACTGCTGTGGATGAGTAACTTGTCGAAACGCAGGGTTGGCCCGCCCGTAGCGGCAGGGAGGGACTCAACGCGATCCGCAAGGGTCTCGGGAAGCGAGTCCATTGACGGCCACCGCAGTTTGAGGGCGGAGATATTTTTTTTATAGAATGGGCTCATTCTGCTAGTGTGGGGTCTATTCTAAAATTGCTTTGCCGACGCTAATTATTGTAACCTTGCAACTA
>JADFGI010000147.1 GCA_022567815.1 Nitrospinota bacterium | reverse complement strand
TATTGTTTTCGTAGTGGTAAATGATGATCCGGGTTCTGTCGATGACAATGATTTCTTTTTTGCCGTCGCCGTTGATGTCGCCAATATCGAAATCAACGATGACAAAGGGAAATTCCTGCTTGCCGACAAACTTGAACAGGCTCTGCCTGCGGGGGGCGAAACTACCTTGAACGTCTTGTTCCCTGGGAGCTCTTCTAGCCACTTTAGGCGCAATAGGCAATTGGTCCGATAAAATTTCCGCTTGTTTCTGTAGTGTCCCATCCAAAGTGGAAAATAACCGGTAGCTCAGAACCATTTTGTTTTTAAGCGACCGTACTTTCGTGACAAGGATGTAGTCGGCCAGAACCTTTCCCGCCAAACGTTCGAGGTTTTCGGGTTTCAGCATGGTCTTACGGTTCAAGCCGTTCTCCAGCATCCACACGCCCAGGTCAAACGACGGCACTTCAAACCGGGGATGACGGTTCAGCCGCTCTTCCAGGTTCAAGCGCAGGCGGTCGGCGTCCACGCGTTTTTTCGTTTCTATCTTCGGAGGGGCGACAATAAAGGAAAGCTTTTGAAAAGGACTGCGAACTCCGTCACCCGCCTGAATCTTCACTGCGGGATCGTTGAATATACCCAGGGAAAAATTCTTGCGCACCTCGGTGATTTCCACGCTTCCAAGATCCGTTTCCTTTCTGCCCACCTTTTTTTTGGTTACGGGATGAATGATGTCTTTGCCATACCGAATGATATCCAGGCGATCGCCGGTTTGAATCGCCTGCCCCTGTTTCAGGTCAAGGGTCAGAATATCTCCGTCCACCGATATCACATATCCCTCCACCGGAGGAAACATGGATTCGATTTGGCTCACCAACCGGTCAAGGCTGGCGTTAGACTCTCCCTGTTGAGCGAACACAGCGACAGGGGAAAGGAGTAACAGCGAAAGGGCGATGAAGAAAACCGATACTTTCTTTATTTTCATTGCAAAATCAAGTTGGATATCTTCAATATTAAAAACCTTCGACGCAGACTCATGTGGTAACTCACAGGCGACATATGCGATTGGCCGGGTGAAATCCATAAGTTACCTGATGTAGTCGCTTCAATGAACCGAAAATTACAATAATATTATCACAATGGCGAATTTATTCCCACCAGTGGGTTTCATACCCCGCCCCGCAACGCGGGGAGGAAAAGTGAGGCTGATGCCCGTTTCGCTCGCCAGCCCTGGAAAACCTTATTTAACAGTGAAAGTTGTTGCCATTCGGGTCCAGCGTCACGCTGGCCGCTTGCGGCGGAGTCGTTCATTCCAGCAGTTGAACCGACACTTTCGTTCCCTCTTTTAACTCGGTGGCTTCCAGGGGAAATATTAAAAGTCCATTGGCTTTGACGGTGGATTTGAGTATCCCCGACCCCTGCTCCTGCGCGGGGGTGACGGTGCATTCCCCGTTTTCCCAGGAGACGATGGAAGTTAGAAAATTCAGCCGGCCTGCTTTTTTACGGATGTCGCGGGTCAGCCTGGCTTTTACGACTTTTGCGGTCAACTCAGAGAATCCGAGAACTTTGCGGATGGATGGGCGGACGAATTGCTCAAACGACACGAAGGAGGAAACCGGATTGCCCGGCAACCCGAAAATGGGAGTGTCGCCGATTTTTCCAAACGCCAGGGGTTTGCCGGGTTTCATGGCCACTTGCCAGAACAGCATATCCTGGCCCATTTTTTTCAGGATGACCTTGACCAGGTCGTAATCGCCCACGGACACCCCGCCGGAGGAGACCACGAGGTCGCATTCCAGCGCCCAGTTGAATTTTTCCATCAGGTCTTCTTCCGTATCGCGGGCGATGCCCAGGTAAACGGGAATTCCCCCCGCCGACCGGATTTGGGCCGAGAGCATGTAACCGTTGCTGTTGTATATGCAGGGTCCCGTCAGTTCGCCGTCGAGATCCATGATCTCATCGCCGGTGGAAAGGATCGCCACCCGCGGCCGCTGGCTGACATACACCTGCGACCGGCCCACCACCGCCATCATGCCTATTTGGGCCGGAGTGATGGCGGAGCCTTTGGAGATCACGGTATCGCCCGATCGGACATCTTCACCGGCCAGGCGGATGTTTTCTCCCACCTCCGCTTTGTCCTTGACCAACACGGTATCACCGTTTCGGTCTGTGTCTTCCTGCATGAGCACCGCGTTGGCTCCCTTGGGGATGGGGGCGCCGGTCATGATGCGGAAGGCCTGCCCGGATTTCAAGGTGGCGTCGGATTGGTATCCGGCGGCGATTTCTTCCGTCACTTCCAATGGCACGGGATTTTCCGGGCTGGCCGATTTAATATCCTCGGCGATGAGGGCGTACCCGTCCATCGCGGAATTGTCGAGGGGCGGATTGTCTCTGCGGGCGATGATGTCCTCCGTCAGCGTCCGGCCCAGCGACTCGCCGATGGGAATTTTTTCCACTCCCTTGAATTTGATTTTCGCGAGTATTATTTCCAATGCTTGATCGACTGTTACCTTACTCATAGGGCTTTATTCTCCTGTTTTCGCTCCTGCTCCCGTTTCAGGCGGGCGGTTTCGTATTCTTCCGGCGTATTGGTGTTCATGAAATTAGTCCGGTCTTTTTCCGGGATTTTGACTAGTTTGAATGGAAGGTCGCGGATGGTCCGGGTGAGCGAAAGTTCCTGCCGCGACATGGTCTCGTATAATGGAAGAATAAATTTGGGTTCGTATATGGCGCACATGGGTTCAAAACCCAGCGTGCCGCTGGCTCCTCCGCGGAGGACGCTCGCCCCCGCGAGGGGGAGATTGCTCACGCCGTACAAAGTTTTTTGATTTGGGTCCGTACTTTTTCGCCGAACTTTCTCCTGGATATAGCAGGTTCCGTAGCGCAACGGGTCTCTTTCCTTGAGGATGTGTTCAAAATCTTTTTCCCGCAGGAACGGCATGTCGCAGGCGGTTATCATCCAGGCCTTGTCCGGGTGGCGTGACATCAGCGTGGCCAGTCCGCCTACGGGACCGAGGCCGATGTGGTCGTCGTTGATCCGTTCGACGTCCGGCAGATTCGCCAGAGTTCCCATATCCTGATCGGATCTCGATGAAATGAATATTTTTTCGCAAAACGGGTTGAGGAGTTTTATCATCCGCTCGGTTTCCGGAACGCCGTTATTATAGGAAAGGGAAAATTTGGGTTTTCCCATGCGCTTGCTTTGCCCGCCGACAAATACGGCCCCGTAAAGAGGACTGGCACAGCTTATAAAGTGGGTGCGGACGAACTCGTAAATTTTCCCCCGGTCGTTGCGGTGAAACAGCGGAATCATCATTTCTTGAATTCTGCTGTCGTTGACCACGCCCTGATGAACCACGGCCTTGATTCCAGGCGTCTCCAGGGGAATCGGCATGTCCCCCTTGGCATCGAGGAAAACGATCTTGTTGAAGGGAGATTGTTTGTAGCCTTCGATGAGGATGCAGTCGCACTGCTCCAGAGCGTGGGTGATCGTCCATTTCTTGAAATTATTGTCGCCCACCATGGCGAAGTGGTTCGGGTCGTTGACGGCGATGATGCCCGCGCCCGCTGACCTGGCGCGGTGGGTGTCTTTGCCCTCCTTATCAATCACGAACCTGTGCGCGTCGTGCTTGTAATATCCTACGCTGAAATTTTCCGCGCTGAACCGTTTGATGAGGTCTTCGAGCAGAGTTGTCTTCCCCACCCCGGAATACCCCGCGACACAAAGGAAGGGAGTTTTAAACTGTTCCCAGTAAACGTCCATTTTTTTAGCTCACCCTTTATTAGTTTGCCCTGAACGAGAGCGGCTGGCCCGATGATAAGGAAATGCATTCTCGTTTGTGGCTTGTAAATATTTAAAAAATTGTGAATTAGCTTATTATTTACAAACATAATATCTCTGTCAACAATTTAGTGCCTGTTGCAGGAGGTTATGTTGCAATCTTGTAATGCAACCTTTACGCGCGGAATTTATCAGGCCCATTATAGAGTTGGATTCCTGTAACTCTTTAAAAATAAAGGTAGAGCGGGTAGTGCCTGGCGTTGGTGCTTCTCTCGGCACAAGACTTGCTTTTCTAAAATTTAATGTAACGAAGGTAAAAGTATTAATGGTTTATTTTTAAAGGAGGCAATAATGGTTTTATTAAAAATTTCCAATCGGTTGCGATGGTTGGGCTATGCCCTGGTTTTGAGTTTTTTGAGCGCGGGAAATGTGCAGGCTATGGAGAAGGCGCAGTTGACTACAGCTCCCAACGTGCCCGCTCCCATCAAAAGAACTTCTCCCGCCACGGTTGTGATTAAGTTTGAGGCGAAGGAATATGTGGGCGAACTGGCCGATGGCAAGAAATACAAGTTTTGGAGTTTCAACGGGACGGTTCCGGGACCAATGGCACGAGTGCGCGTCGGGGATACTGTTGAGTTTCATTTGTCAAACCACAAGGACAGTGTGTTCCCGCATAATATAGACCTTCATGCGGTCAATGGTCCCGGCGGTGGAGCTGAGCTCAATCTGGTGGGACCGGGTGATACAGCCGTTTTTCAATTTAAAGCCTTGAACCCCGGTTTGTATATCTACCATTGCGCTTCTCCTATTCCGAATATTCCCGCTCATATCGCCAACGGAATGTACGGTCTGATTCTGGTAGAGCCGGAAAATGGATTAACCAAAGTGGACCATGAATTTTATGTCCTGCAAAGTGAGTTTTTCACCAAGCCTTCGGATATAAAAGGGGTTTTGGAGTTGTCCATGGAGAAGGGATTGGCCGATCATCCGGACTATGTGGTGTTCAATGGCAGGGACGGCGCGTTGATGGGAGACAATGCTCTGAAAGCCAAGGCGGGTGATACGGTGCGGATTTATTTTGGCAATATCGGGCCAAATGGCACATCCTCGTTTCACGTCATCGGCGAAATTTTTGATAATGTGAACGTAGAGGGGTCGCTGGACGGTCTGGTCAACCATAACGTACAGACCACATTGGTTCCCTCTGCCGGAGCGGTCATCGTCGAGTTCAAAATTGACGTGCCGGGCGATTATCTTCTGGTGGACCACAGCATTTTCCGGGTGGCCAAAGGCGCGATCGGCATTATCACAGCTACCGGGAAAGAGGATCCTTCAGTGTTCAAATCTATAAAATAGAGGGACTTCTAAAATTTGATATTTTCTTGCCTTTGCAATCGTCAACCTCTTTAAGAGAGTTTTGCAAAACATAATAGGAAATCTAAATCCCTCCTCACCTCAGTCCCTCTCCTCCAATGGAGGAGAGGAGGAAACCCCTTCTCCCCTCTGGGAAGCGCCCACAGGGCGACAGATTGGGATGAGGGGCTTTTCTTTTTTACACTCCAATTTTGAAGGCCTGCATTTTCCGCCACAAGGTGATCCGGTGGATATTGAGAAGCCGCGCGGCATGGGTTTGATTATTACCCGTTTCGGCTAATGTCTGCAGAATCAGTTCCCGTGAGACACGATTTCTTTTCCAACGCTTTCCATTTTTTTGCGGGGACTTTGGAATAAAAATGGGAAGGTCCTTCTCCTCAATGGTTTTTCGCGAACATTTGACGCAGGCGTGCTCGATGGCGTTTTCCAGTTCCCGGACATTGCCCGGCCAGTCGTAATCCATGAGCTTCCCCAAAGCGGAGTTGGATATTTTGTCGATGGATTTTTTGTTCGCTTCTGTCCATGTTTTTATGAAATACCGGGCCAGGTGGGTAATGTCATCCTTTCTCATTCTCAGCGGCGGCAGTTGCACGGGAATCACATTCAGCCGGTAATACAGGTCTTCCCGAAAGCGGCGTTCTCGAACTTCCTTGAGCAGATCCCTATGCGTTGCCGCGAGGATACGTATATTTACTTTGCGGGTGACGTTTTCCCCGACCCGCTGAATCTCTTTTTCCTGGATGACGCGCAGTAATTTAACCTGTACTTTGGCGGGGAGGTCGCCCACTTCATCGAGAAAGATGGTTCCGCCATCAGCTTCCTCGAAACGCCCGATACGATCCTTGAACGCGCCCGTGAACGCTCCTTTGGCGTGGCCGAACAACTCGCTTTCCAGAAGGCCCTCTGAAAATGCCGAACAATTAATGGTGATCAGTTTTTGTCCTGCACGGGGGCTCTCGAAATGGATCGCTTTCGCAACCAGTTCTTTCCCGGTTCCGCTTTCTCCCTGAATGAGAACGGTGGTGTCGAACTCCGCAATATTTCGAATAGTGCGAAACAATTCCTGCATCAGATGATTTTTGCCAATGATGTTTCTGAAAGAAAAACTGAGTTTTTCTTTCAGGTGGATCATCTCGGTGGTATCGGTCAAAGACACCAGGACTTCCACCGCGCCATTTTTTTCCCGCTTTAATAGTCCCGCCTGAAATTCTCCCATTCGCTTGGTCCCATCCTTGCGGATAAAGGGCGATTGAAACCGTACCATCCCCTGCGACGGATCGTTTTTAACTGTCTGGCAGAGGGCGCAATTATTTAAACACACGCTTTTGTCGAAAAGGGTGACGCATTTTTTTCCTATGACATCCTCTTTGCGGTGGCCGGTGATCTTCTCGGCGGCGGAATTGAAATATTTGATCTGCATGTTTTCGTCATAAACGAAGACGGCCTCATTTAAAACATCGATTGCCTTGTTGAGATATTCGGAAGATTTCTGGGGCATCCTGCCTCCACAGTTTTAGGATTTTGAAGACGCAGGCTGGAAAGCCTGTGCTACTACCTTTTTAAATAATGACGATTTTACTTTTGCACAATTAAACCTTGGGTAAGGTTGTAGAATAAAAATGCAATAGTTGCAATCTTTTTATGCAACAATTGGTGTCTGGTTGAGGCGATGGTGACTGTTCGGGGAAGTTAAAGAAGGGCTTCCTTGAATTGCGTCCAATCAATGTTTAGAAATGAACAGGTTCGATGAGGTGGACAGCGTAGCGCTGGACCTAAGTGTGCAAAGTTTGAACCGTTCTCCGTTGATTTGCGCTCAAGAACTGTTGGTGGCAAGACACAGGGTACAGCAAGTCGCCCCTCCGGCGAGGAGTGGACCAAGGACAAGGCGGACGATGAAAATTTTTACGATTGGGATTTTTTTATTGGGAAACAAACCATTCGATCAACTTGTCTCAAGTCAGGACTTGACCCCTTATGGCCCCTTATCACATATTTGGCTCTCAAAAAACTTAGGTCGTCTTACTTCCCTTATGTAGTTCTTTTACGGCTTTTTATTCGGGTGGTCTTGCCGCCTTTCAGTCTAGCGGCCCTTGCTGGTTGATGGGGGCTGACGCGTTGAAGTCTTTCCAAAACCGCTCCTGAAAAGAAAGAGGATCGATTAATCCCCTCAGTTTTCTTTACAAACCGGTCAACTTGGCGCAAAACGTCACCGGGAATAGTTAGATCAACTCTAACCTTTTTCTTCTTTTTGTCAGCCAAGGGAACTTGCACGGCCATTACCAGACCATCCCTGTTTTCAGGGTCTTCTAAAATTTCATCCAATGAGGTGGCCACTGGCAATGGCTCCCCATCTTCAACCATTCCCTCGACGTGAAAATCCAACACAGAAATCGCGCGACCCTGAACTTCATCTGCAGTGTCCGCCGCAGTAATA